>DAINNQ010000194.1:0-5388 GCA_036735825.1 Alteromonadaceae bacterium
GTTATATTTCAACCTGATATATTTTAACCTGATATGTTCCAACTTAAGTACTACCGAGTATTTTTTAGATAAAGGATTAGAAAATGAACACTGATAATAAACCGTTAGTTGACGTACAAATTTACGGACCAAGTTTTTCAAACTTCGTTCGAACTGTAATGCTGATTTGTGAAGAGCATAATGTCAGTTACCAAACTGGCTTTGAATTAGACGGAAAAGCCATTGCGTTTAAAAGTAACGAGCATATAGCGTTGCACCCGTTTGGTAAATTACCTGTATTAAAACATGGTGATTTTGTGTTACCAGAAACATCGACTATTTGTCGGTATTTGCTTAAAACCTTCGCGCCACAATATGAAAGTTATTTCTCAGCTGAACAGCAAGCACACATTGATGCATTTTCAGCAATAACATCACTTTATATCGACAAAGCGATAATTCGGGATTACTTGTTAGAGTTTGCTTTTCCTAAAGGGGAAAATGGTGAAGTACGGTTAGAAGTAGCTAAAAATGCGCAAGCTGAAGTAAGGCGTGCCTTGCAAGTTATCGAGCAGGAGTTACTGAATGGCAATGTGCTTAACGGTGAACATTTAACCTTAGCTGATGCGTTAATTGCGCCTATGTTGCATTATTTAACTACATTACCGGCAGACTTCAATTTATTGACTGAGTACCTTGCATTAGAGCGTTATCTCGAAAGTTTGATGAGTCGCACTTCCTGCCAAAAAGTCTTGGTAACTAAAAATTAGGCTAATCTATGGAAGACATTTTTTTATACTAACCTACCCATTATTGCTGAATGGTGTTACTTTTTAATTGAGCTAATGTTAAAAGTAACACTATATTTTATTCAATCGTGATTAACCGTGATTAATTTAACAGGGAATAGGAGCCTTTGAGTGAGCAAGACAGCTAAAGAATACGCAGAAATAGCGCAAGAATTATGTGTTTTACCTGATATTTACCTTCGCTTAAAAGAAATGTTGGATGATGAAAATTCGAGCCTAGAAGATATATCGGCTTTAATTTCATTGGAGCCAGCATTAGCTTCATCGTTATTAAAAATAGCCAATAGCGCTTTATTTAACTTTCCAAGAGAAATAGACACAATTGAACGTGCGTTAATGATCTTAGGGATCAAAGAAGTTGAATCCTTAATTAACACTTACGGAGTTACAGCAGCATTTTCAGGCCTTGATAAGAGCATTGCTGATATGGATAGATTTTGGGAGATCAGTGTTGATTGTGCGTTATTAACTAAGTTTTTAGCGAAAAAAACAGGGTTAGCGAATAGTAACGGGGTATTTTTATCGGGATTGTTACATAATATCGGTGAGCTGGCGCTTGTTCATAATGAGCCTCAAAAAGTTCAGTATTGTGAAGGCTATAGTAAAGTTGATACACCGTGGGATCGTCAACGTCATGCGTTTGGATTTACCTTCTCCGATTGTAGTGCGGAACTACTGACGTTGTGGAATATTCCTGAATCCATTGTAGATCCAATTCGAAATTATACTCGAGCTTATAATGAAGAACTCGATGAAAAATCTTCTCTTCTTTTTGTGACATCAAGGCTGGCGTTAATTAATTCTCATCCGGGTATGTATTCTAAAAAAACATTTTTAGGCCAGCATCTTTTAGATGATTTGAAAATTAGTGCGGATGATATTGAACAAGCATTAGAGTTTTGTAATGTTGAAGGTATGGCAATCATGTCGGCGCTCAATGTTACCTGATAAAGGTGATTAATGAGCTATTTGCTTGTCTCACATTTGTCACTCACATGTCACTTACTTGTCATGGATTAGTAAAATAACAGTCATATTTCCTCACTAAAGTGTCATTATTGTTATCACTTTTAAGGGAAGTATGATGAATACTCAAAGAAATGACTTTTTAGAATATGACTTCGATCAAGATGACTATGTGGAGCAAACAAAAAATAAAGCTAAAGGCAAAACGAAATTAAGCAAACGTAAATGGCGTGAAATTGAAAATATTAAAGAGCAACGCCGCTTTAAAAATGAATTAGCGTCATATGAAGTCTGTAATTTTTAAACATTCCTTTTAAGCATTTTTTTAAGCAAAGACTGATTGGTATCTCGCTTAAAAGAAACGTTTTAATACAGTGGTAATGCTTTTTGTGGTAATATTTTTAAAGCTTAATTTCGCTTAATTTATTTTTATTTAGCTTAGCTAATTTATGTTAATTCCCGATTAAACCGTTAATGTGGGCAACAGAACATCTTCCCAGTGCGCCTAAGGAGTAACCACCTTCTAACACAGAAACAATACGGCCGTCTGCATATTGATCAGCAATAAATTTTATCTCGTCGGTTATCCATCGATAATCAGCCTCGGTTAAGCTGACTTGTGACATTTCATCATCAATGTGAGCATCAAACCCTGCGGAGATAAAAATCATTTCAGGCTTGAATTTATGCAGTTGAGGCAACCACTTTTCACGAATGATTTCTCTAAATTCAGCACTTTTTGTGGTTGCATCTAATGGCGTGTTGATGATTGGTGGTGTATCGCTTTCTTGCATTTCAAACGGGTAAAACGGGTATTGGTATGAAGAACAAAAAAGCGTACCTTGTTTATCTTTGACTATATTTTCTGTGCCATTACCGTGATGCACATCAAAATCGACGATTGCAACGCGTTGTAAACCATAACGTTCTTTAACGTATTCAGACGCTATTGCTATGTTATTAAAGATGCAAAATCCCATCGCTCGATCGCGCTCAGCATGATGTCCAGGCGGGCGAGTCACACAAAAAGCGGAGGAAAGCGTGCCAGCCATAATCATATCAACAGCATCTTTTGCCGCACCAGCTGAATATAATGCCGCTTCTAATGAGTTTACGTTCATGGATGTGTCATCATCAAGCCTAAAAATTCCTTCTTGAGGCGAGCTGTCATAAATGTATTGGATATAGTCAAGATCATGAGCCAGTGCTAAATATTGACGCTCGATGGGCGTGGCATCAATTTGACGGACAACATACTCTAAGCCGCTGCGGATCAGCTGATCTTGAATAGCAGCTAATCTTGCAGGAGACTCTGGGTGATATTCTCCCATTTCATGGCCATTACATCGATAATGGCTGATCACGCCAACAGTCATAAAATTATCCTTCTTCGTTATCGTCAGCGATTTCTGTTAATGTCAGTGTTAACGCAACTTCATCAAGTTCTTCAGAGTAACCTCGTACAAAGCCAGCATTTTCAAAAACTTTCAACATGGGGGAATTATCTCTTCTGACACAAGCAACGAGTTTTGCTAAGTTACGTTTTTTAGCAATTTTTATCATTTGTAATAATAAAGTGGTTGCCATGCCTTTACTGCGTTGTGTTTCTCGAATAACGAAAGCTACCTCAGCTGCATTGGTTTGTTCGATATAATAATAACGGCCAACAGCTTGAATGACTTCACCTAAATGATCGCGTTGTGTAAAGCATAATGCCAGATCTTTATGTTGATTCACACTCACTAAATTACATGACTTTTCTCTCGACATTTGAGTGGCGTGATGGTTATAACGCATGATCAAGGTTTCTTTGGTATGCGAGTAGAAAAACTCTTGTAATTTACGTTCATCAGCAGGCCCTAATGGCCTTAATATGTATTGCTCATTAGCAAAAGTGAAGGTTTTCAGCTCGATAGCACCTAATTCAGGAACCGAAGTCGGCGTGTTGTCTTGATACTCTGGCACCCAATAATTTTTACGAACATCTTTTAATAACTGCTCTCTAAACTTTGGATGGGCAATACGGATCAACTCCAATGCTCGCTCTCTGATACTTTTGCCTATTAAGTTAGCAATACCGTATTCGGTGACAACATAGGCAACGTGTCCTCGTGAAGTGACTACGCCACCGCCTTCGGTAATGTGAGCGACTATGCGTGATATTTTGCCGTCTTTGGTTGTTGAAGGCAGGGCAATAACCGGTTTTCCACCCTTACTTAACCATGCGCCACGAATGAAATCTACTTGCCCGCCAATGCCACTATAAAATTGATAACCGATTGAATCTGACACCACTTGCCCTGTTAAATCGACTTCAATCGCACTGTTGATTGACACCATATTGTCGTTTTTCGCAATATTAACAGGTGAGTTGATATGCTCAGATGGGTAAAATTCAACATGCTGATTTTTATTGACAAAGTCATATAAACGTTGGGTGCCAATACAGAAACTCACCACTGTTTTACCTTTATGAAAGGTTTTTCTGCGATTATTTATCACACCACTGAGCATTAAATCGATAATGCCATCAGAAATCATTTCGCTGTGAACACCTAAATCTTTATGGTTGGCTAAATAGCGTAAAACCGCAGCAGGTATTTTACCAATGCCTATTTGCAGCGTTGAGCCATTTTCCACTAACATCGCGGTATATTGACCAATGCGTTCTGAAACTTGATCAATTTGTGGCTCTGGAATTTCAGGAAGTTTTTGATCTTCTTCCAGCCAAGCATGAATTTGATTGATATGAATAAAACTATGGCCATTGGTGAGTGGCATTTCTTTATTTACTTGCGCGATCACATATTTAGCAGACTTTATTGCTGATGAAATAATGTCGACGCTAACACCTAATGAACAATAACCATATTCGTCAGGCGGACTCACCATAACTAAAGCGGCGTCAAGCGGTAAAATATTTTCACGAAATAGAGTGGGAATTTCAGAAATAAAACAAGGCGTATAATCGGCTCTCCCTTCGGCAACAGCTTCACGCACGTTTTTACCACCGATAAAAAAAGCGTTAACTTTGAAAAGATCCTTATGTTCAGGCAGTGCCCAAAAATTATCTGAAAACGTGAGAATATGAACCGTTTCAATGTCATGTAATTTAGCACTGTTATCAATTAGATTTTGCACTAAAGCATTTGGTACTGCAGCATTCGAACCTATAAATATTCGATTACCTGATTTTAAATAGTCAGTCCAATGAACAATTGAACCCTCTTTATTTTTAAGTGGCATGATAAGTAAATAAAAGTTCGAGTAACGTTAAAGGTATAATAAACATAATACCGTACTAAGTGCTTTGATTTAGCACAAGTTCTCAGTTTTCTTGTGTTTATTTTTGGTTATTACTTAAGGTATCAGTTTAAGGTGTTAATTTAAGGTTTTAATTTATAGTGTTGGAAGCAATATTAACTATTGTCTAAGCGAAAACCTATTTTTAATGTCACTTGAAAATGTCCAACAGCGCCGTTAACAATATGCCCTCGAGTTTCAACAACTTCAAACCAATCCATATTACGTATCGATTTATTACATTCAGCTAGCGCATTATTTATAGCGTCTTCAATACTGGTTTTTGATGAACCTACCATTTCAATTTTTTTATAAGTGTGATGTTCAGACA
>DAINNQ010000195.1:0-2994 GCA_036735825.1 Alteromonadaceae bacterium
ATTTTATCACTTCTAAAGCACGTACCAGTTGGTGCTGCGCATATTGTCTTTTCGCATCCGCAATAATCGTGACACTGATTGGCTGATTTAACGTGTGCTTAATACTCTTGCTTGAGTCGTTATTAACCATGTGCCAACGAAGGGTTTGACTGATGTTTGGCATTTTGCCAATAAATTGTGCGTAACTATTATCGGTAAACACCTCAATCACCGCGTTTGGAGATAACTGATAACTCGCTGTTAATAATGACCGCCAAATCGGCTTAACTTGAGGCTTAACTTGATGGTCCTCTTGTGAAATATCTGAGTGTTCATTTGACCATTCAATAATATCTTCATATGTAAGTGGCTTTAATTGCGCTAACGTTGAAAAGTCCGTGGCTTGATTGAACGCTTCTGCCCGCTCGTGAAGAAAATACGTACTTAACTGTTTTGCTTTAGCTTGTTTTACTAATGTTTCTTTTAATTGTTTATTGGCATTTGCAAGCCAACGAGAAGAGAGCAATAGCACGCTGTTTTTTGAAAAATCAAAATCAACTAGCTGCGGTGAATTATTTGCGCTGTTGGTTTTATTAGTATCGTTGGCTTGATAGGCATAGTTTACAAATGTTGCACTTTTGGTGACCTGCTTTTTTTCTGGGTTATTATTGTAGCTTAGAGATGAGTTATCATCTTGCCACCAAAGTTGGCTAATAAGTAATGTTGCACAAATCAGTAATAGTAAACGGAGAAATAGTAAAAATTTTTCAACTAATTGAATTTTAGTTTGTTGAATAGGTTTTGGTGACTGAAAAAACTGTAAGCTGCCAACCTTAATTCTCTGCCCTTTATCACGGCTAAATAGATGAATAAAAATTGGAATAGCAAGTGATAATAAAGCAAACAAAAATACTGGATAAGAAAACAACCACATCATTAGCTGTTTCCTTGTTTTTGTCTAATGTTCAAATAATTATATAAACTCTCATCCATAGGTTGATCAATATTTATTGGCCAATGCTTCACTTGATGTTTTGAAAGTTTTTGCGTCAATTGCTCATTGAATGCTTGCCTTGCATTAAGATAATGGGTTTTAACTTGCTTAGCCGACACTTTGAGCTCTTTTTTTGTTTCCAAATCTTCAATAATTAACGTTCCTGAATACGGAAAAGTTAACTCATCTTGTGACTCAAGTTGCATAGCAATGACTTCAGTGCGCGCATTGGCGGCACTGCACACTAGATTGATTAACGGATTCACACTATCTTGATCAAATTGATAAAAGTCACTAATAACGACGATCAATCCTGATTTTTGCATTTGATGAAGTTGAGTTTTTAACATGTCAACGCTTGGAAAAACGCCGCCACTTTGCATTTGTGCTAATGAAATGAGTATTTTTTGAAAATGCCGTTCACCGCCAAGCGCAGGTAAAAAATGCTGTTTAGCCGTAGAAACACCAAATAGGCCGACATTATCACCCTGTTTTTGCCCCAAATAAGCCAAGGTAGCCGATAACATGCGCGCATAGTCAAACTTACTTATGCCCTGTTGATTTTGGTCTTGGCTTTGTCGGTTAATTGAGCTAAACGTTGATTTTTGTTGCATTGATGCACTGTTATCGATGATTAACCACACGTTAATATCGCTTTCTCGCTCTGCTTCTCGAACAAAGTAGCGATCGGAACGCGCAAATAACTTCCAATCAATTTTCGATAACTCATCGCCTGGTTCATAAACTCGATATTGGCTAAACTCAATACCAACACCTCGCTGAATACTATTATGCACGCCATGTAAAAAACCATGTGCGAGCGTTTTGGCAACTAAAGGCAAATCTTTCAACCGAGAAAGTGTTTTAAGGTCGAGAAATTGTTGAGTCATGATGATGTTTTAATCAAAAATTTAACAGTGCACACTAAAGGAGCGGGCTTTGTGGTTCATTAACCGCCACTAACAAGGCATTAATAACCTCATCAGTTGTTATGCCCTCTGCTTCCGCTTGAAAATTTAGCAGTAATCTATGTCTTAAAACCGCATGAGCAACAAAATGAATATCCGCTATTTGCACAGCGTAACGACCAGAAAGTAATGCTTTGGCTTTTGCACATAATACCAAGGCTTGACCTGCTCTAGGCCCGGCTCCCCAGCGTACATAGTCATCAACACTTTGACAAACGGGACGATGGCTATCTTTATCTTGGCTGTTTTTATTTTGGCTATCTTGAGCATGTGCTGTATGCGGGCGAGTTGCTCGAACAAGCTCAGTGATATAAGTGGTTAGTGCATCTGAAATCTCCACCGAACGCGCTAATTTTTGCAAGGCTAAAATATCGTCTCCTGAAATAATTTTCTCTAAAACGGTGACGATATTCCCAGTCGTGCGTTTTAATATTTCCACTTCATCTTCAGCACTTGGGTAACCCACACGCACAAACATCAAAAAACGATCAAGTTGCGCTTCAGGTAACGGATAAGTGCCCGATTGCTCAACAGGATTTTGTGTGGCAAGCACGAAAAATGGCTGAGGAAGTTGGTAGTTTTGACCGCCGTAACTGACCGACTTTTCTTGCATAGCTTCAAGCAGTGCCGCTTGAGTTTTTGGTGGTGTACGGTTAATTTCATCTGCGAGTAAAATATTACTAAATACAGGACCTTTTTGAAATTTAAAGAAACGATCGCCACTGTCGTGATCAGTTTCGAGTATTTCTGTACCGACAATATCGCTTGGCATTAAATCAGGGGTAAATTGAATACGATTAAAGGATAACTCAAGCGTTTTGGCTAATGAGCTAACCATTAAAGTTTTAGCGAGGCCAGGAACGCCTTCTAATAAGCAATGTCCGCCCGCTAAAATACTGATCAATAACTCTTCGACAACTTGTTGTTGTCCAACAATGACTTTACCTACTTCATCAATGACTAAACCGAGTTTAGCTAAACGTTGTTGTACTTCTTGTTCGTTCATAATTATCCAATTAATGATGTTTTCATTTACTCGTTATTTCATGCGCT
>DAINNQ010000195.1:3094-5372 GCA_036735825.1 Alteromonadaceae bacterium
TCAAGCGGTCATCGAGTAAATAACAATATTGACAGCAAAGCGCGTGTTATCTGTTTTTAACCAACGTTTATTTCGAAAATCATAATCCCATTCACAGCCAAGATCTTTATTACTATACAGCACAGCTATTCGCCCATTAATTTCTATCGCTTTGAGATAGTTATGCACTAAATCATCACCCCAACCATTCAATTCAATTGACGTACGTGGTGGGCCGTCAAATTCAAAAAAAGAGGAATAAAGCGCATGGTCATTAGGAATCTTCTGTAAAGCATCCTCACCAAATAACTCGGCCATTTGCTGTTCAAACGTACGGGCAAACATGCCGTCAATATCATGATTACAATCATCAACAAAAACAAAGCCGCCGTTTTCGACATATTGTTGAAAATTCTGCTTTTCTTCGTGAGTAAACTGAACCAGTCGGTGACCTGCTAAATAACAAAATGGCGCACTGAGCATTTGCGGATCCGACAAAGCGACAATATGCTCTTTGATATCCACTTTTAAACTGGTGTATTCAATAAGCGAATTCAGAACATTAGCTGGCATGCGCTCATCAACTTCCCAATCACCCGATTCATAACTTAAGCGAGTAAAATAGAAATCAACATCTGATAGCTGACGAGCATTTAAGTTGAACGATAATGAACTCGATGCCATTAACGCCGACAATGCTTTGAGAAAATATCTTTTATCCATAGACATAATCTGGCTGACTAATAAGTAATTATTAGTCAGCCAGTAACTAGCTAGACTGCATCAGATAAGCTAGAGAAGGTAAAATCACGTATTTTCATCGGTGGCACCATGTTGCCATCGATACGTTCAGGTTTACCTAGTGCTTCGATGTTATTTAACATCACAATTGGGCTTTCATTAAAACGGAAGTTTTTGATCGGATATTTGATCTTACCGTTTTCAATGTAAAAGGTACCATCTCGTGTTAAGCCAGTGTTCAATAACGTTTGTGGATCTAACGCGCGAATATACCAAAGGCGAGTCACTAAAATACCGCGACGGGTATTTTTGATCATATCCTCGAGTGATTCATCACCACCAGCCATGATAAAACCGCCACCTGCTGGCACATATTTACTGTTGGTATGTTTTGCCCAATAAGGAGAATTAGGCATATTCGTGACCACACCATCTTTGATCCAATCCACTTTATCTCTCGGGTAGCCATTTCCTGCAAATGGTGCGCTTGGCGCAACAGGATGACTTGGATCAGAGTATATATGAACGCGTTCATCAAACATTTTCTGACCCAGTTTATTTTTAGGCCCTTCTTCGCCTTCTTCTAACTTATTACTTAAGAAGCTTCGCCCTTCGTCAGCTTGACGTTGGTCCATTGCACCAACTAAACGACCTAAAAGGCCAACACTCGCTGCAGGTTCTAAAATAACTGTATATTTGCCCGGTTCCATTTCTTTGGCATCAACTGAGCCTTTCGATTTTTCAATCGCGATTTGCGAGGCTTCTTTCGTATCAAGCAATGAAATATCACTATAATCTCTTGTTGCCCAGCCAGAGCCTTTACCATCTGTGGTTCTGATAGTGACAGAAAAATCAACATTGGTTGATTTATTGTAAGCAAACAAACCACTGCTGTTCATGATTGCCGAACAAGTGACCTCTTCTTCTAAAAAGCCTGATGAAACTAAATCATTCGCTTTAGAAGGCTTAATGCTGTTTTCAGCCGCTTGGGCACGATCATCAGGTGTAACTGAAGCGGTTGTTTCAAAGTACGTTGTTGATGGACTATATTTTTGCTTACCAAAGTTTGGCATATGCTCAGGGTTTTCTGGCGCTAACTTGGCTAATTCTTCCGAGCGACGTACCACTTTTTTCAGAGAGGCATCATCAAATTCATTAATGGTTGCCACCCCGACTTGTTTACCAAATGTTGATTGCACCGCTAAGGTTAAATCTGTTGATTCACCCGCTGTCGATACAGTATTTCGGGCATAACGAATATTGCCGCCAATACGGCCATCTAAATTACATTCAATTTCATCAGCTTTTGAATAGGATATTACTTTGCTTAACAGCTCTTTAGCATGTTGTTCTGTTAAAATAGTCATGAGTATTCTCTTCCTTTAATATTATTCTTTTTAATGGTCATACAATTATCAGGGTCACACTTTGCGTGCCGTGTTGATGACATTAATATTATTAAAACGCGTTGTTGGGCAACCGTGCGAAACTGCACTAACCTGCGATGGTTGACCTTTACCGTCAAAGAAAGAACCGCCTAAGCGATAATCAGTTTTAC
>DAINNQ010000196.1:0-5313 GCA_036735825.1 Alteromonadaceae bacterium
CAGCGCAACCTGAATTAGGTTTACCTCAATTAACGGGCGTTCCTGAAGCTGGTTGGCCTGTGGTGATTTTACAACATGGTATTACTTCTAAGAAAGAAGACATGCTACCTATGACAGGTTTATTATCACTCTACGGTATGTCTACAGTAGCGATTAACCATCCTCTTCATGGTGATCCATCATTAGGCGGCAGTCGTGGGTTTGATTTAAATATGGATGGTGTTGACGACATCAACGCCTCTACTGTATCTGCTACGCACTATATGAACCTTGCTAGCTTATTAACAACTCGTGATAATTTACGCCAAAGTACAGCTGACATTTTAGGCTTACGTTTTGGTTTGAATTTCGCTGGTGGAGCTGATTTAGAAGGTAATATGGTGAAGTTTGATGCCACTCAAGTACACTTTTTAGGGCATTCATTAGGCGCGATCACAGGTATTAACTTTATGGCATTAACGAATACGCCATTAAATCCTGCGATTGATCCTATGTTTAAAGTGGCTTCTAATTCATTAGCCATGCCTGGTGTGATGATTGCTAACTTCTTAATGGAATCAGGTGCGTTTGGTGGATTAGTTAAAGCGAGCCTAACGTATCAAGCATCTGCTGATTTTAAAGCCTATGTTGATACATTATATCCAAGTGGTGCAAGCGAAGCTGAATTAGTGGGTGTGTTTAACGGTTTTTACGCGAGTTTAGATTCATCTGCTAAAGCATCTTTGGATGGAGGTTTTGCACAGTTTACTTTAATCGCACAAACCGTAACGGGCTCAGGTGATCCGATTAATTATCTTGGCGCATTAGCTGCTACACAAACGCCAACGCACTTAATTGAAGTTGTTGGCAATGGTGTTGATAATTTATCTGACCAAGTGATCCCAAATACAGTATCTACAGCGCCATTAGGCGGCACTGAAGGTGCAATCGCGTTATTAGGTTTACCAAGTGTTAGCCAAACAACACAAGGTTCAGGAGCTGTACGTTTTGTGAATGGTCATCATGGTTCAATTTTAGATCCAAGTACACGTGCTGAGTCGCCTGATCCAGCATTAAGCGCAGCCGCAACACAAGAGATGCAAATGCAAGTTACTGGTTTCTTTGCAACTTTAGGTCAAATGATCATGGTTACTAATGAAGCAGTCGTCCATTAAAACCAAAGTTTAGCATTAATTAACGAAGCCCTCATTTTGAGGGCTTTTTTTATGAATAATCATCCCCATTATAGTTAAAGATATTTGTTAATCTTTTACTCAGGAGAGTGAATTTGGAATTTTTATATGAATATGGTTTGTTTTTCGCCAAAGCAATCACCATTGTTTTAGCCGTTGTTGCTATTGTTGTGGTTATCGCTTCTTCTGCAATGAAGCAGGGAGCCAAAAAAGGTGAACTTGAAATTACGGATATTTCTGAGCAGTTAAAAGATATTGAAGATGAAGTTATCCATCATTTGTTAACCAAAGAGCAAATAAAAGAAAAAGAAAAACAAGATAAAAAATCAGCTAAAGAGCAGGCTAAATTAGACAAAGCTCAAGCTAAAAAAGCAACCGATGAAACAGATTATGAACCTAAGCTTTTTGTGATTGATTTTAAAGGAAGTATAGACGCTAAAGAGGTGAATTCTCTTCGTGAAGAAGTGACCGCTGTTTTGTCGGTAGCTACACCAAAAGATGAAGTGTTAGTACGATTAGAAAGTGGCGGCGGCATGGTGCATGGCTATGGGCTTGCTTCATCTCAATTAGATCGTATTCGCCAACGTGACATTCCATTAACCGCAGCGGTTGATAAGGTAGCTGCCAGTGGTGGTTACATGATGGCGTGTGTGGCGAATAAAATAGTGTCAGCACCTTTTGCCATTTTAGGTTCTATTGGTGTATTGGCTCAGGTTCCTAATTTTAATAAGTTGTTGAAAAAGAATGATATAGATTATGAACAATTTACTGCTGGTGAATTTAAACGAACAGTTACTATGTTCGGTGAAAATACCGAAAAGGGCAGAGAAAAGTTTATTGAAGAGTTAGAAGAAACTCACGTGTTATTCAAAAACTTTGTGAGTGAACATCGCCCAAGTTTAGACATCAACAAAGTGGCAACGGGTGAACATTGGTTTGGCACTAAAGCTAAAGAACTCGGTTTAGTTGATGAAATTACCACCAGTGATGATTATTTACAGTCGCGTTTTAAAACGCATAAAATTATTCAAATTAAATATGCGACTAAAAAAGGTTTAGCTGAAAAGTTTTCAAAAGCGGCATCGTTATCTGCGGAATCGTTTTTAGGAAAAATTTGGCAGAATAATCGTATCTTTCCAAGTTAGACAATAATTGATGAAAGCATCGTTTTGGCATGCTTGTTGGCAAAAAAATAGTTTGGGCTTTCATCAAAAGTCTATCCATCCATTTTTGCGACAATATTTATTACCGCGCTTAGCACAAAGTGATCAGTCGGTCTTTGTTCCTTTGTGCGGTAAATCTGATGATATGGTCTGGCTAGCAGGGCATATGGATGTTGTCGGTGCTGAACTCAGTGAAATTGCTTGTCGTGATTTTTTTAAAGATAAACAACTTCCATTTGATACAGAAACGCTAAAAGAGTTTACGAAATTTAGCTATAAAAATATCAGCTTGTTTCAAGGGGATTTCTTTGAGCTATCCGCAGCGCAATTTTCTCCATTTGATTGGATTTACGATCGTGCCGCGATTATTGCTTTACCTGAATCAATGCAGAGCCGCTATGTTAAACACTTAGCATCTTATCTTACTGGTAAAACTAAACTGTTTTTGATCAGCTTAGAATTTCCTCAACAAGAGCTTGAAGGGCCTCCTTTTGCTTTGTTTGAGGGTGATATTCAGTCATTGTTTGCAGGTTTTCAAATTGAATGTGTAGCTGAGCACGAGTTAACAGATAAAACTTTTGCTCAACGCACGTTTGATGTGAGTTACTTACGCGAAAAACTCTATATCATCAGTGCTAGCGATCCGTTAATTAGTTAATTAAATAAATATATAAAGGATCGCTAATTTATTTTCTTTCTACTCTCTTTTATATTCTTAGTTTAAGGATTTGTTAGTTTTGCTGCTAAGTTATCTAATTGAAGAGACTGAACTTTATCAACAATAGGCGATAAGGTATCAAGACCTTCGCTCATATAACCGGTAACTTGATATCTAAAAGTAATTTTTGTTTGTTGCTGATTTACATTTTGACTGTTTCCATTTGTTGTTGATTCAAACTTCCACGACATGCCGCCAGTTATACCGAGCATCTGCAATGGCCCTAAACCGCCAACCATTCTCATTTCATTATCTGGGTCAACATAAGAAATGGTCATATGTAAGGCTTGTTTTTCTCCATTTTTTTCACAAAAACAACCGCCAACCAAAGGTTCAATATACATGCTTTGCGCACTGCCAAACCAAGTGTGATCGCTATTCCACCATTCATTTACGTTAATAAATTGCTGATAAGCTTTTGTCTTACTCACGTTGACTATGCGTGAAAGTTCAATAGTAAAACCATGGTTATCACTACTGATCACCTCAGCATAGCTATTTGGGATTGGCAAAAGCAAAGAGGTAATTAACGCTAAAAGTGGTTTGTTCATCATAAGTTATCTGTAGGGAGCTGTTGTGAATACCTTAACCTTTTGTTGGCGTTAGTCAATTTGAAAAAGCTTTAACAACGATAAAAATTTCATCTGCAAGGGATGCGATTAAATAGAGTTTTGCGTTATGATGAAGTAATTTTATAGCTGCGGATATTAACCTTGTGATGAATAAAGTAACTTGTGACGGTAATGCAATAACTCCTTCAAAAATCGTCTGTATTGGGCGCAATTATGTTGATCATATTGCTGAGTTAGCGAATGAAGTGCCTGACAATATGGTGGTGTTTAATAAACCCAATTCGGCGATATCTACCGACTTACATGCTTTTCATCAAGAAGCGATTCATTATGAAGGTGAGTTATGTTTTCTCATTAGAAACGGTCAGTTTTCAGCGGTTGGCTTTGGTTTAGATTTAACGAAAAGAACATTACAAAGCCAGTTGAAAACCAAAGGGTTACCGTGGGAGCGTGCAAAAGCATTTAATGGATCTGCCTTGTTTAGTGAATTTGTTAGTATTAACCGTGAAGATATAGGCAATGCATTGCGTTTAGAGTTAATCATCAATGATGAAGTCATTCAAAGTGGTGGAGTTGAATTGATGATATATAAGCCTGATGAAATGCTCGCTGATCTTAATGATTTTATCACGCTTATTGATGGTGACATTGTGATGACTGGCACACCTAAAGGTGTTGGCGTTATTAATCAAGGTGATACTTTTATTGGTCGTGTATTACTTAACGATACTGTGATTGTTGAGCATACGTGGTTAGCTAAATAACCTCATATATGGTCTCCACCTGTATTGCAAGGTTTAACTCATCGACATTAAAAAGCGACATGATAAGGGGAGTTCATGTCGCTTTTTAAATAGTGTTTTTTTAAATAATGTCTTATTAACTAGTGTTTTTTAATACAAGCTAATTTTTAAAGGTCATCACTAAAACTAAATCTAGTTAGTTAACGTGCGTACTCGCTAATTTTTAATGAGCCTAACGGAGCTTCAGTCTTTTTATTAAGGCTATGCTCAACATAAAAAATAGGGCAATTGCTGAACCACTGCCGCCATGGCCATGACTGTCACTATGATATTCGATATAGGCAGGATCATAATCACTGCTTTCAAGTGGTAAGGCGTATAAAGCATTGGTGTCGTTAGAGCTGTAAGTGGCGACAATATCGCTATAACCCACTTCATACAAATCAATTAGTACATCATATTCATTTGCGACATAACCTTGATTTAACGTGGTATACACTTCAAAAATATCATCTTCGCTTTCTCCGTAAATAGAAAAGTCTTCGGTGGTATAGTAATGGATCCAATCCCCACCATTTTTGCTTAAATATAATTCCGCATACACTCTTGCGTGATCAAAGCCGTGGGTGTCATAAACGTCAGCATCGAAAGTAACGCTAAAAGTTTGGTAGTAGCCGTCTTCATCATAATCTTCAATTAGCTGCGAAAACCCTTGGTAAATCGAAAAAGAATGATGAAAATTGCTCGAAGCGACATAATTGACCGTATTATCAGCAGCAGAATTAGTCTCTGATGTACTTTTTGCTGTCGAGATATTTTCAGCGCTATCAGCACTTAATGCGTTTTCTGCAGCTACTTGCTGTTGTTGCCATTGAGCCGCTTTTTGAGCAAGGATAAAAGCTCTTGATTGACCAATTTTGTCATTGTTTATCTGCTCACTTTTAT
>DAINNQ010000197.1:0-5310 GCA_036735825.1 Alteromonadaceae bacterium
ATTTATTATTAATGTGTTACGTCTTGATTTTGGTTTTTGTTACTATTCTTTGCATTTAGGCGCGATCCTTGTAACAAGCTTTTACAACTTTACTGAATTCGCCAATAAAGTTTTAGGTATGATATTGGCAATTTTATAAATTGTTACACATGAACACATTTACCCGAGGAATTAACGGTGACTAGAAAAAAACAAATTATCGTCCCAATTGTTATTATCATCGCAGGAATTTTACTTTTTGTTGTTTTTTCAAGTATGAAAAAACCACCAGAAGAAAAAGCGAAAGTTGACAACACCCCTATCGTTGCAGTTGAAGAAGTATCTGTTGCTCCAATGACCTTGTATGTTGGTTCATATGGCATAGTTAAGCCGAAATATGAAACCGAAATTGTTGCTCAGGTAAGTGGACAAATTGTTGAGTTGGCTGATGTTTTTGTACGTGGTGGTTTTGTTGAAAAAGGCCAGTTGCTCGCACGAATTGATCCAAGTGATTATGAAGCAGCAATGATCGATGCCAAAGCCAACTTAGCTTCCGCACATGCCGCGCTAGAAGAAGAACAAGCAAAAGGTATGGTAGCTGAGCAGGAATGGAAACGCATTACTAATGCATCACCTACTGAATTAAGTTTACGTAAACCACAATTAAAGCAAGAACTTGCACGAGTGAATGCGGCAGAAGCTGCGGTTTTAAGAGCAAAACGTAATTTAGAACGTACTGAATTAAGAGCGCCTTATGATGCCATGGTGGAAGAGCGAACAATTGGCTTAGGTTCATTTGTTGGTATGGGGAATCGTGTTGGTAAAATTTTTGGTACAGCACTTGCTGAAGTGCGCTTACCGGTTGCTGATAACCAACTGCAATATTTAGTGGATCAAGGTGAAAGTGCCACAGTTGATTTATTAGGTACTTACGCGGGTATTGATACAGTTTGGCAAGCACAAATTGCAAGAAGTGAAGGCGTTATCGATAATAAAAGTCGAATGAGTTACTTAGTTGCTCAAATAAAAGACCCTTATGCGCTTAAAAGTGGCAACGAAAAAACACCTCTACGTTTTGGTTCATACGTTAACGCAAAAATTTTAGGTTTAGAGCTAGCACAAGCGACTAAATTCCCTCGCTATC
The DNA here is from genome assembly GCA_036735825.1 of Alteromonadaceae bacterium. Taxonomy (GTDB): domain Bacteria; phylum Pseudomonadota; class Gammaproteobacteria; order Enterobacterales; family Alteromonadaceae; genus DAINNQ01. The sequence goes on from DAINNQ010000197.1 coordinate 1,124, forward strand.
TGGTTAATAATAATCGTGTTGCCATTTTAGATGAAGAATCAAAACTGCATTATGTAAATATTGATATTATTCGCCAAGAAGGCGCCGATGTAATCGTTTCAAAGGGATTAGCCAATGGCGACCGCTTGATTGTTTCTGCATTAGATTATCCTGTTGATGGAATGAAACTAGCATTACCAGGCGACAAGCCAGCTGAAGAAGAAATAGCTCCAGAGACTGACACGCAAATAGCAAGCGTTAAGGACTAAATGATGGATGATACGAATAAAGGCTTAATTGCTTGGTTTGCGCGTAACAGCGTTGCCGCCAATTTATTAATGATATTTATTTTAGTTGGCGGTTTTTTAACGGCTCAAACGATTAATAAACAAATGTTTCCTCAGGTAAAAATTAATTGGATTTCCTTTGCGGCTCCTTATCCTGGTGCTGCGCCACAAGAAGTGGAAGAAGGCATAACCATTAAAATTGAAGAAGCGTTAGAACAAGTTCAAGGGCTAAAACGCGTTATCACCTATTCTAATCGTGGTTATTCTAACGGTTGGTTTGAAGTTGAACTTGATTACGATCCGCAAGTGGTTTTAGAAGAAGTTAAATCTGCCATTGACTCCATTCCTAGTTTTCCTGATGGTATGGAACGGATTAAAGTTGAACGTGAGAAATTTCGCCAAGAAGTCATGTATATCAGTCTTTACGGGGATATGAGTAATGCTGAACTTAAAGAGTTAGGGCGTAAAATTCATGACGAAGTTCAACAATTACCTTTAGTTAATGTGTCGGAATTTTACGGCGGTTTAAATTACGAAATTTCAATTGAAGTAAGTAAAGATAAACTACGTGAATATGGCTTAAGTTTTAGTGATGTTGCCCGAGCGGTTCGTAGCCACTCTCGTAATATGTCAGCAGGGCAAATTCGTGCGGAAAATGGTTACATCAACCTTCGTGTTGAAAACCAAGCGTATCGTGGTCATGAATTTGAGCGTATTCCTGTTGTCACTTTAGCTGATGGCACAAAAATCTTCTTAGGTGAAATAGCAACGATTATTGATGGTTTCCAAGAAGGTTTACAATATTCTAAATTTAACGGTAAAAACTCAACTACCTTGTTTGTTGGTGCGGCTGATAACCAAAGCATTACCGATGTAGCAAAAGTGATTAAGAAATATGTTACTGATAAACAAGCGGTGCTTCCTAAAGGAGTCAAATTAGAAACTTGGGTTGACATGACCTACTACTTAGAAGGTCGTCTAAACATGATGTTAGACAACATGAAAAGTGGTGCGGTGCTCGTTTTCTTAATCTTAGCGTTGTTCTTACGTGTTCGCTTAGCATTCTGGGTAATGATGGGTTTACCTGTATGTTTCCTCGGTACTTTATTAGTAATGCCTGTGGAATTTGTTAACGTTACTATTAATATCACCAGCTTATTCGCCTTTATCTTAGTACTAGGTATTGTGGTAGATGACGCGATTGTGATGGGTGAAAGTGCTCATGATGAAATTGAAGAAAGTGGACACAGTACAGAAAGCGTTATTCGAGGAGTGCAACGTGTTGCTATGCCTGCTACGTTTGGTGTATTGACAACCATAGCGGCATTCTTTCCTTTTGTTTTAGGTGATGGACCCGCTTCTGCTTTTGGTAAATCTATCGGCTTTGTTGTTATTTTCTGTTTAATTTTCTCGTTAATCGAATCTAAATTAATTCTGCCTGCGCATTTAGCGAATATGAAACCTAAAAAATTCAATGCGAAAAACCCATTGGATAGAGTACGTCGAGCCATTGATGAAAAATTAAAAACCTTTGTTGATAACTATTACAAAAGATGGTTAAAAACCTGTCTTAATTATCGCTATGGCGTTTTAATGTTCTTTATCAGTGTGTTATTGGTGAGTGCAGGTTTATTTAGTGGTGGTATAGTACGTTTTGTTGGCCAGCCTAAAATTCCTCACGATTTCCCAAGAATTGCTGTCGAAATGAATGTAGATGCTTCAGAACAAGCGACTTTAGATACCATTTTAGTGATTCAAGATATTATTACTGATATTGACAAAAAGATTGAAGCTGAGCATGGCAATAAAATGATTTCTGACATGCAAGTCGATCTACGCAGTAGAACTAGTGCTCGTATTATGGTGAAACTTGTTGATCCTGAAATTAGAGCGATGGACACTTTTGCTTTAGCTGACATGTGGCGCAAAGCTATACCAACCTTGCCGGGTGTGAAGTCTTTTAATATTGATGACAATTTATTTGGTGGTGGCCGTGAAGACGGTGACATCGCCTTTAGATTAGAAAGTAAAGACGATAAGCAGTTGCTTGCTGCCGCACAGGAACTAAAAGCTAAACTAAACACACTAAAAGGTGTTGGTGATGTTAACGATAGTCGCCAAACGAGCACAAAAGAAGTGCAGTTCACGCTTAAACCTTTAGCGTATAGTTTAGGGTTAACGCTTTCTGATGTAGCATCTCAAGTCGGTTATAGTTTTTATGGCTTAGAAGCTCAACGGATATTACGTGACACTGAAGAAGTGAAAGTGATGATCCGTTATCCGTTAGACCAAAGAAGCTCGGTTGGTCATGTGGATGAAGTGATGATCCAAGCACCTAATGGCGCTGAATTACCGTTGTCGGAATTGGCAGAAATCAGCTTAACCAATGGTGTGACACGTATTCGTCGTGAAAACGGTAATCGTACCATTAATGTCTGGGCGAAAGTTGATCAAGACCAAGTAGAACCTTTTAAGGTCGCGAAAGATATTCGTGATAACTATATTCCACAGTTATTAAGACAATATCCTTTAGTGAAAAGTGAAGTGTCAGGTCGTATCCAAGAAGAAATTGAAAGTGCAAATGAGCAAACTCGAGATTTTGTAATTTCGTTATTAGTGATTTTCTCACTTCTTGCTGTGCCACTTAAGTCGTATTCACAGCCGTTAATGATCATGACAGTGATACCATTTGGGGTTGTTGGTGCGGTGTTTGGTCACTTAATTCTGGGGATGGATCTTAATACCTTATCAGTATTTGGAATTATTGCCGCAGCTGGTGTTGTGGTGAATGACTCCTTAGTGATGGTTGATTATGTCAATAATGCTCGTAAATCAGGTATACCTTTACATGAAGCGGTTGTTCATTCGGGTAGCAAGCGTTTTAGAGCGATTATGTTAACGTCATTAACGACATTTATTGGCTTGGTTCCTATTGTGTTCTTTGAAACCAGTATGCAAGCGAAAATTGTTATCCCTATGGCGGTGTCATTATCTTTCGGTGTGTTATTTGCGACTATTGTCACGTTAGTGTTAATACCAAGTTTATATGTCATTATTGAAGACATAAAAAAACTGGTGAAGCGTAAAAAGAAAACCGCGCCGATGGAAGCATTAAGTGAAGAAGTTACCTCTCACTAATATAATCAAAAGCTTGATAACTATAATTTGATAACAAAAACTTTATGACAAGAGTTTGAATATGAATGTTTAATAAAACCAGTTGCTTAAAACCAACTGGTTTTTTGTTTTTTTTTGATGATAAATAGACTGTTCTATAATGAATAATAGACAGGTTGTTAATTAACTATTTTTATAAAAACTGACTTGCAAGGAGGAAGGTAAACTGTCAAAGTGAAGGTGCTTCATGCACTTAAATGGCTTAACTGAAATATTATTCAAGGAGGTTATTGCTACGAAAATGATTGTCGATCATTTTGTCAGCTGAAGTTAGATAGTTGGATATGTATGCATTGCGATATTTACATATCCACATATAAAAAGTTGCCAATTGATTGACCCATTGCTCATCAATAATTATGGAATTTTTATATGACTGACAAAAAATCTGTTTACATACTCGACACTAATATTCTTTTGCACGAACCTTTCGCCTTCCTTTCCTTTCAAGAACATGATGTTGTTCTCCCGATGACAGTGTTAGAAGAACTTGATTCTATTAAAGACCGACATAAAGATGTCAGCAGAGACGCGAGAGTTGCGATACGCGCCCTTGAAGATGCGTTATTAAATGCGACGCCAGAACAAGTATTAGCAGGTGTACCTTTGCCCTCTAAAGAAGGAGCAAAAGGAATAGGGTGTTTATCTATATGTAACGATGTTACCCGAGAGCAAATAGCACGGAAGTTCATATTCAACGACCATGACGATCGCATCAACACCACCGCCATTCGTATTCAACAC
>DAINNQ010000198.1:0-5306 GCA_036735825.1 Alteromonadaceae bacterium
ACAAGTTGCTTTGGCAGCAGCCAAGGTAAGAAGAAAAGTAAAAATTTAAAAATTTGGCGTTCAAAAAATATCACTCAATACGTTTTCAAAAAGAATGCTTTACGTTCTGTAATGTAACATTGCCGAGCAAATTAACCAGATGTGATTACATAAAATTACAATTATTAGCATTTGACAACAGTAAAAAAAAAATAGCCGAGTAAGCTCAAATTCGACACTTTATTCAAGGAGAAGACAATGATCACACGTCGATGGTTAATAACCAGTAGCTTAGTATGTTTAACAGCGTGCGGTGGCAGTAATACCGAGCAAGCAAATATTACCGATCCCGTAGCGGTGGTGCCTGATTTGAACGCTATGACTGTGCCTTTAGGTTCGTTAGTTGCACAGCAAGGAACAAGTTTTGAAAGGCATTTAAAAAATGGCGTATTTTTACGTAGCCAAACTGATTTTAGGATCAACTTTGCTGAAGGTGCAGATTCTTCGTCAGGCAGCGCTGGAAGTAGTGCTTCAACTTATTACTCTGCAACGAATAGTCAAGAGTCAGGTGTTGATGAAGGCGACAGAATTAAATATGATGGTCAGTATTTATTTATTGCTACGCAAGAGCCTCAATTTACTATTTTAGCGGATGGCTTAAATAACGATGCCGCTGCTGATGAAGATGAAAAAGCAGCCACGTCAATCAGAATTATGCAAAGGCAGCAGCAAGGCAATTTAGTTGAAGCGAATACGGTGGTTGTCAATGAAGAAGCAACTAACATCAATGCACTCTATTTAAATAACAATGTGTTAGCCGTACTTTCTGATATCTATAGCTATAATATTGCTGCAACATTTGCAGAATCTTTTTTCCCAACAGCACAAACGTTTAACCTGTCACTGGTTGATGTAGTTGCGCCGCAAAGTCCAAATATTGCTTTAACCTACACCATTGATGGCGCCATTGTAAATAGTCGCCGAATCGGAGATATGTTATACGTTGTCAGTGCTTACAGTGCGTCGTTAGACGACATTGTTTATGCGTCAACAGAGCAAGAAAAGTTAGATAATTACAATAAAATTATGCAAACCGACATCAACCAGTTGTTACCCAAATACCGTGATGGGCAAGGTAATGAACACAACTTAGTTGACGCTCAAAACTGTTATCTTCCAGAAAACACCACTGAACTTGATGGCTTTGATGGCATAGTCACGCTTACGGCCATTAGCTTGTCTGATCCGTCACTCATGAATTCGGTCTGTATTAATGCCCAAGTTCAGGGCTTATACGCGAGCCAAAATTCGTTATATTTATATGGCACAGAATATCAATATATTGATGAGGTAAGCTCAGAGTCGTCAGTAGTACATAAATTTAATGTTACTGGTAAGGATATTAGCTATCGTGCAAGTGGCAATCTCGATGGTCGCTTTAATTGGAATTTATCGAACTTACGTTTTAGTGAACAAGGTAATTATTTAAGGGTAGTAACAACAACGGGTGATGGTTCATCAGGTTTTATTCATAAACTTAATGTACTCAGTGAAGACGGGAATGAGCTATCTGTCGTCTCGCAATTACCGAATACCATTAATAGTAAACTTATCGGCAAGGTCAGTGATGACGGCAAAGTGTATGAAGATATTCAAGCGGTACGTTATTATCAAAATCAAGCTTATATCGTCACATTTGAAAACACAGATCCTTTATATGTTATAGATTTAAAAGATAATACGGCTCCTGTTATTGCGGGTGAGTTAGAAATTCCTGGTTATTCAGCCTATTTGCATCCCATTTCAGAAAATCTGCTCTTAGGTGTTGGTCAAAATGTTCAGCCAAGGAGCAATGAAAACGCTGAAGTAGACACTTCACCTATTGTTGAAGGCGCTAAAGTTTCGTTGTTTGATATTAGTGATATGTCGACCCCGAAAGAAATTCATTCGCTTGTGTATGCCGATGCATATACGCCTGTAGAGTTTGATTATCATGCGCTAACATTTTTAACTATGCCTGATCATTCAACGCGATTTGCTGTGCCGATTGAACGTTGGTTAACTGAAACGATAACGGATGAAAACGATCAAAAATACGATGTTTGGTCAACGCAAAATGAACTTGCGCTGTTTGAAGTAACAGGAGTTACTCAAGAGGCTCAATTAATTGACGTTGGTAAAGTAAAAGCAAGTTATCAAGAGCCACCACAATATAATGCCTCAGGATGGTTAGATCGTTCGGTTATGCACGGTGATGACATTTACTATATTCATGGTCATCAAGTTTGGCAAAGTGTGTGGAGTGCTCCATCTCAAGTATCAGGCCCATATTAATGCTTAATTTGCAAAAGTATCAGAGAACGAGCTTGAAAGATTGGCTTAAGGCAGGAGCTTTTAGGCAGAAGCTTTAAGCCAAAACCAAAAGCCAGAACCAAAACTAAAACCAAAACCAAAACCAAAAAGGAGAGCCCATTCGCTCTCCTTTTTTGTGCTTTCTTCTTTCATAAAGATAGAAATTTAATCTGTTAGTTTACTTGGCTAATTCAATCATCACCGCGGTATACATTTTTAGATTTAACACAAATTGCTCCATGGTTATAAACTCATGCTCAGAATGTCCTGTGTATTCTGTATTTGGCATTGAAGGCCCAAAAGATACGGCATTGGGAAATAAACGCGAATTTGTGCCACCACCAATAGAAATAGGCTTTGCATCGTTAATGCCAGTATAGTGAGAAAACACCGAGAGTAACGTAGGAATATGCGGTGCGTCATTTTGAACAAACGGGTCGCCAATATAATGTTCAAGTTCAGTAATATCCGCCATGTTTTTTAATTTCCAACTGGCGATAGCATGGTTAATTTGCTCTTGTAATAACTGAGTTGATTTTCCACGTGGGCGACGAATATTAATGTTTAACTCAAGATTATTATCATGTTGTTTGATCACCGTAGGCGAGACAGTCATTGGCCCCATAAAATCATCACGATAAGCAATGTCACCAAACTTTTTACCTTCTAACCCTAGGCCAATATTATCGTTGATAAAGTTGACTAAGGTGCCTGCGCCATTATTTGGCCAGCGAGTATCAGCCAATAAATCAGCTAAATAAGGAATAGCATTAACACCATCGTCGGGCTGAGAAGAATGAGCTGATTTTCCTAAGGCTGTTATTTGCAGCTGTTTATCTTTTAAGGTCAAATCAAAGGAAATACCTTTATAGCTGTGCGCTTTATTCATTAACGTTTGTAATAATCCAATATCAGCATTTTCGATAATAACTTTGGCATCTTCAGGAATTTGAGAGCCAAAATAGCCGCCTTCAAAGTGACTAATGTACGGGTCTAATACTGGTATAGATGACAGCTTGTTAAACGCTATTTTTAATGTGCCGTAACCTTTTTCGGCGGTAACAACAGGATACTCAGCGTCGATAGTGATATTGATTTGTGGCAGTGAATTATTTTTAACGTAGGCTTCTAAAGGTGCCCAATCAGACTCTTCAGCCATGTAAATATAAAGCTCGAGGCGCTTGTTTAGTTTTATGCCTTTATCTTTAATCGCTTTCATCGCGAAAAGCGCGGTTGAAATTGGCCCTTTATCGTCTTCAGTACCCCGCGCTATCAATCGACCCGGCTCTGAAGTAGTGTCTAACTGAAAAGGAGATTTAGCCCATTTTGCAGGATTAACTGGCTGAATATCACCATGAGTAATAATGCCCACTCGCTCTGTGCTATCTCCTAAACCGATAATAACGACATAGCCATCGTCTTTAAAATCAAGCCCTAAATCATTTGCTTGTTTTTTAAGTTCTTTTTTAAAGGCAATATGCTCAGGGTTGTCGTTGGCAGATACCCCCTCAACGGCAACGGTATTATGTTTAACTAATTGTTCTAAACTATTCACCATCGCTTGTTGGTAAGTTTCAACGGCGTATTGCGCTGTGCTTGTTGCGACATCACTGACTTGATTGGCAGATAATGGCGTCATAAACACAAACGACAATAGTGAAGTGGTGAATACACGAGTTAATAAAGATTGATTAAACACCTTGTTTCCTTTCATTTGTAGTTGGATTGAATTTGAGATCCTGAACATGGATAGACATGAACTATAACGATTTGTTGCAAATTAGAACAGATACAGAATTTCAACAATAATACCTATACAGTTTTACTTTTTTACACATATTAAAATTTGCTTGCAAATTGTTTCAGTAAAATAGTGATCCTATTTTCAAAAGCAGTAAAGTATCTTAACTGTTTTCAGTGCTTTATATTGAGTATTTATTTTTAAAGGTCAAGACATGTCAAAGCTAACCATTAGAACTGCGCAAATTGACGACGCAGAAACCATTTTAACTTTTATTCGCGAATTGGCTATTTACGAAAAAGCAGAGCATGAGGTGCTCGCTACGGTCGAAACCATCAAGTCGACCATGTTTGCAGAGCAATCTGGTGTGCATGGACTAATATGTGAGCTTGATGGTTTAGCGATAGGCTTTGCGGTGTATTTTTACAATTATTCAACTTGGTTAGCAAAACCAGGATTATATTTGGAAGATTTGTATGTTTCGCCAGAATATCGCGGCCATGGCGCAGGTATTGCCCTATTAAAACGATTAGCCAATATTGCTCTTGAAAATAATTGCGGGCGATTTGAATGGAGTTGTTTAGATTGGAACACGCCGTCGCGTGAATTTTATGAAGCGTTGGGCGCTGTACCTCAGAATGAGTGGTTAGGTTATCGCATGGACGGGCAAACCCTGAACGAATTTGCTAAAGCTTAAATCGATAATTTAGTTCAAAAGTATAAATAAATATAGTTCAGTGATTTAACGGTTAAAAAATGAAAATATAAAAATACCATTATTACGCTTTACGCCCTACCAGAAAATGAAGACGTACAAAGAGCAATTATAAATCCTGGTGATTTAAACTAACTGCTGCAGAAATGGTTAGTGCTAAGCGATATATTGTGAAATACGTATCCAAGGTATTTACTATCAGAAATAGATGATTGTTACACGCTTTTTTTAGTTGGCGTTTAGAAAGATAAAACTTGGATTTCTGTAATTCACTCTACAAAATATTATTATTGTAACGATTACAAAGTGTGCGTTGCTGATCTTCAAATTAGCTGAAATCATAAAAATGTTTGTATTGCTTTATTTCAGAAAAGTGGCATTGTTGACGTCAGCGTTTGAAAAGCTTAAGTAGATTATTATTTGGTTAAAGTAATTTAAACCTGCTGAATAGTTAAACAATAAATCCAAAGACTAAGGGGTGGGGTTTATTCTATTTTGATGTTTAAAGCAACTTAATAA
>DAINNQ010000199.1:0-1491 GCA_036735825.1 Alteromonadaceae bacterium
GATTATGACGCTGAGCCAGGCGATCAACTGTGGGTACAAATTATTCATGCTGATGAACATGATGTGTGGGGTGTGAGAGTAGAAGATTAATTCTGGTTAACTACTTCAATACCAAGAAATAATGTTGGTTATTGCTTGGTATTACTACCTATTTTTCATGTTCCACTAATGGCTGATTTTTGATATTGCAGCCCTAAAGTTATTGAAAAATAAATTGTTTTAAAATTTATTTTTCATTGTAAAAAAGTAAACAATTTTTCATTTGTTCACTTTGTTCTCGCAATAGCTAAAGTAAGCTGTGCTGAATAGCAGCAGTTTTTTATAAACGTCGATTAAACGAGGTCGAATATCTAAGAATAATAATATTGGATTTAGTTAAAGTTGATAGACTTGCCCCCGTAAGATTAATCTCTAATCGCTAAACGGTAAAGCCGATGCATCATAAATGGTTCGTGGGGGGCTTTTGCCTTATGGAAATATGCGCATGCAAATATTGTGAACTAGTTTAATTTGGGATAAGTCAGAAAAAGCGATCTCATCATATACGATTTCGCGTTTATCAAAGCCCGCGGCCTTTGGGGCAGAAAACACGTTATTGAAAGCTTGAAGTGCTTCTTCTTCAATTGTGCCTAACACATACACTCCATTGAGGTTTACTGAAAGTTGACCACTTATAAAACACATATTATTCACAACTACAGCATGGCTTATTGGGTTTTCCCACTTTGGAAGTCCTTCCCCTTCAGTAATGAATTTTCTACCACTCATCACTTATATCCCACCATTTCGCATGCTTTTGTTAAATTATCCTTTATGTTGTCTTGGGCAAAACGTTCTTGAGTGGTATTTTTAGCTATAAAGTCCACATCATTTTGTATAACTTTATCTATCCAATTGGCGTGATATGACACCCGGGTATAAACCTCTTTAACCCCATATTCACCAATATCCTTGAAGATAGAGTCATTTCGAGAGCTAATACCGTATAAATAATATTCATCGTCGATCCATTTATACGCCGGCCCTCCGCTATCAGCGTTACCTGAAACGCCTTCTAACGGCAGGGCATCATCACCTTTATTAAAGGTAAAAAAGATTTCTCGCTCACTTGTCCCATAAATTGTATTTTGTGCTTTGCGAAGTTTGCCGTTATTTTCGCTATAAGATATCGTTTGCCCGACATTACCATTGCCTGAACCACCGCTGCCTATAAACCAAATATTTTGGTTTTCTTCATCACTTTTTCGATACAACTTAGCAGGTTTAATTGCCAGCATCGGCTGTTTTAGTTTAAGTAAAGCAATGTCATTTTCTTCACCTAGTTCATAATCTATATGGGCATAGCGTTTTTCAATTTCAGCCCAATGATACCCCACCTTAATTTTATCTCCCGGCTCCATACAAAATATCGCATGGCCCGCAGTTACCACCCACTGCGGGTCGATTAGCGTACCATGCGCACCAATGGAATATAAAGTTGCTAATGGCGGG
>DAINNQ010000199.1:1508-5281 GCA_036735825.1 Alteromonadaceae bacterium
ATCCTCGACAGTGGCACTATATTTTTCGTCAGCGACATCGTGTCTAATAACAATGCCCGCTGCGGTATTGGCAAAAACAGCAGACATTAAAAACAATGCAATTTTACTATTATTCATCGTGTCCGCCTGCTTTTGAGTATGCTATTTTTCCACGTTTAACGGTCATTGCTGGGGTTGATAATGTCGTTAAATCTTTATACGGATTGGCATCGAGCACAACAAAGTTAGCGTCTTTTCCTGACGTTAACGAACCGATGCTATCACTTAAATTTAATGCTTGAGCATTGCCAAAGGTGATCGCTTTTAATATCTCTTTATTGGAAACACCGGCTTGTTGCCAAGCATACACTTCACCAACCAAGGATGAAGCATGTAACGTTCCAGGATTTCCCGCATCAGTGCCAAAAGCAACATTTACTCCTGACGTTATTATTTTTTTCAAATTATTTTGTTGGCTAATGACTGCTTTAATAGAAAACATGTTCCCGAGTTGTTGCACCATTGCTTGCTCTTGAGGGGACAGTTTCGCTTTCTCTTCATCAGAGCTTTCAACTAACGGTAAGTATTTCAGCAACATTTGGAACATTTGTCCGGTGTCTTGAACGCTATCCATTAATACTTTAAAGGAATCGACAATCTCTACGTTCGCATGATTTTTTTCATGTTCAGTAAACGAAAATTCATTTTTAAAAAGCTCGAAATAGTGGTTATAAGCAGTAAGCGTCGGCATATAAGTCACATTGTGCTCTTTCATTAATGCAATAAACTCATCATCGATATCATTTCTCATTACTCCGTGAACCAGTATATCGACACCTGCCTTAATCGCTTTTTTAGCATTTTCAAGATCCTCAACATGCACAGCGACTACTTTATTGTGCTGTTTTGCGAATGCTATTGCTGGTTGGTACATTGAATATAATTGTTCTGTCGTCATGCCTGTTTCTTGACTCCAAACAATTTTTATAATGTTGGTGTTTAATGCCAATTGGCTTTCAACCAAGGCTTTGGCTTCTTGTGCGTTAGTGACTTTTGTAAATATCTCTCCGTTTACATTAAGCTGCGGAACGTCCATCGGCGCTAATAATGCGCCAGCAGCATAAATGTCTGGATAGGTACCATCTTTTGTTACGTCTCTATAATGCTCAATATATTGCGATGGCCCGCCCATATCGAAAATAGTCGTTATCCCCAAGGACACATAATCTTTTAGCAGAGTAGAGGTATTAGCCAACAACCATGTTTGGTCTGCTTCATAACTTTGTATTTTAGTCGCATCGATAATATCAGGTCGCGTATAAGCACTGCCTGATTCAGACAAATGAACATGACCATCTATAAGACCAGGAATAACCCATTTATTTTCCAAGTTGGTCACTGAATAGCTGTTTGGAATTTTTTCTGAGCGAGGTTGAATTTTTACAATTTTGCCTTTGTTCACCAAAATGGTGGCATTTGATATGGTGAGTTCTAAATTCGGATTGAGTATGTTTGCGCCAACGAAAGCCTGAAGCTGTCCTTGCTCTTTACTGGTATTGAGATTGTCAAAAGCATTTACATTAAATGTTACACAAAGAGCGCATGCGAGCAATGTTTGTTTTGCAGAAAGTAATTTCATTATATTTTTACCTGAGTGGTTGATAGATTGCCGATTGCTTCAGTGTTAAAAAGGCGTTCCGAGAATCAGTTGAGCTATATTCGACTAATTAGTGCGCTAAAAACCATCAACAAAACCTATAAGTTCGCTAAAATTTTACTAAAACTGCCTTTAATGCCTGTATATATGCATGCTGTAGATGTATATTGCCTTACCACAACAAATTAAGTGATTTCACTATTGCTTAGCATTAAAAGACCTTTTAGTTGTGGATTATTTATAGTTCTATTAGGGGAATTCAGTGTCATTGGCTGATCAGGTTTGTGAAATTAATACACTAACAGGTGAGATCGTTTTTAACGGTAATATCACTGTGTTAAGGCCCAAGACCTTTCAATTGTTTTTATTGTTGGCATCCGCGCCTGAAACTATCTTCTCAAAAGCTGAAATTTTGGCCTCAGTGTGGGAAGGAACCGTTGTAGAAGATCAAGTCATTTTTCAATCAATTAACGAGATTAGAAAAGAATTAGGGAACGCAGACGTTATTAAAACTTATCCAAGAAGAGGATATTGCATAGGTGTTTCGATAATAATTACAGACTCCTCTAATCATGCGAAGAAAGATAATAGTACTCTGCAACATTTCCAATATTCAAAAAAACTGATTGTCTCAGTTGTATTATTTTTTTTAGTATTGACGGGAATGGTATTGACTTATTTTGCATCAAATACAAGTTCCCCCCCTGCTGAAGTACTCTCTTCTAATAACAATCAATCAATTGCGAGTAATACTTTATCCCATAAAGGCATTCTGGTGCTGCCCTTTGATGTAAGTGCGCTAACAGACTCACAACAATGGCTTCGATACGGTGCAATGGAAGGAGTTATAAAGAAAATTAACCCAAATAGCCGTACAACAATTTTTCATTTAGAAGATGCGATCGAAATACTCAATAGAATACCTATTGGCAAACGTAACAACATTAATAACATTTTTGCTCGTTCAGGAGCGTCATACATTTTAGAAACTTCAGTAAGCGGTACGCCGGGAGAATTAATTTTTATTTTTACCTCCTATAGCAGAACAACCAGAATTACTAAGACAATAAACGTAAAAAATCTTGAAGATGGATTAATTGCAATAGTGAACTCACTTGAGAAAACTCTTGAAGAAAACTTAACTTATAATGAGGGTGAATTTGATCGACAATTACAGAATGACCTGATATCAAAGGCTGTGCAATTTTTGGAAGTTGAAGACTACGCATCAGCGCTAACTTTTATCAACAGCTCTTTGATTAATGATCCTAATAACATGACAGCGCTATATTTTTTAGTGAAAATAAAATTAATGCTGAGTGAAATTGAGGACGTTATAGAAGTCAGCAATAGAGCATTAGATCTTATAGAGAAGGGAAGCGAGGGTGAACATAAAGCTCGACTACTTTATTTTAAAGGTATTGCTTTACTGAGTTTGGGAAAATTGGAATTGGCTGAGCAGAATATTTTGGCAGCAAGCAAACTTGCCCGAGATGAAAAAGATTGGCTTTATCACGCTTACACTCAATCTATGTTAGGAAAATTGAATCAAAAACAACAACATTATGATAAAGCCTATGAGTTTTTCAATTCTGCGTTAGTATATCAAGAGCTGCTTAATTGCCCGTTGGGGATTACACAAGGCTATATTGATTTTGCATATTATTATTTAAGCAAAGGGGAAATAGAACAAGCAAAGCAAAGTACAGCCAAAGCTAAAGCACTAATTCAAGAAAAAAAACTCACCAAAGCAATGCACATATTAATGGAACTGGAAGAAGGTGTGTCATCTTTCTAGTTAATATCAATAAATCTGTTTTTTTGTATCAAATGTTTCAGCAATATATAGCCCTGATTTTTGATCAATATCTGTAATTCAACAACGGAGTTTTATATTAGAGCATTTTTTAAAACATAAACATTGTAGTTACATAGTTATTGTGGAAGTTTTACTTAATTTGACTGTGGATATACAACGCGGTTTTCATCAAATCTAGTGATGAAAACCACTTTTAGATAAATCTTAGTGAGCTTATCGCTTCTCTCTATGGCTTAAGAGAACAATTTGTTCGTAGCCCTTGGTGTAGTGGTCAACTAATATTGGCCACGGTTTTATAATTAAGCCAGTATCTTCTTT
>DAINNQ010000200.1:0-5252 GCA_036735825.1 Alteromonadaceae bacterium
ACTTAAATTTAAGTCAAAAGCCACATTAAAAACGTCAAAATTAAATAGCTTATTGGTACCCCGTCTATGAATTTAAAAGTAACTCATAAGGTTATACTTGGCTTTGCAGTTATTTCTTTACTGCTTATTTTTACCAGCACAAGTTCGATAAGAATTTTAGGTAAAATTAGCAACGCAACTGATCAAGTTGCCAATTTTGCCATTCCTGTTCAGCATCTGAGCAATAAAGTACAAATATCACTTTTAAAGCAAAGTAAATTATCATCGACTATTCCTGGTCAAACCCTGTTAACCCAAGTCACAACAATCAACCAGCAGATAGACGACAGCGTTGGAGAATTAAACAAACAAGTTCAACAGATTAAATCACTATTAGCGCAACAACCTGAACTGAAGTTCATCAATCAATTCACCAGTTTTTATACGCCCTATTTAACGACAGTGAATGAAATGATTGCTCATAAAAAATCGATACTTGAGCAATACGAGCAATTAGTGACTCGCAACCAGCAATTAAGCACACGTTTTAGAAATATTGAAGATCAGCTTGTCGACCTTTCATACATTGAAGACCCTAACAATGAAGATTTAATTGAACAAATATCTTCCGCATCTGTACCGATTGAAAGTTATATCGTGAATATGGGGGAAACGCTTAATAACTTGGTAGAAATCAATAGCCAAGCCGAAGCCACCAATGTTCGAGAAACGATAGAAATTGGCCTAACAAATACCACTCCTTTATTAGATTTTTTAAAACGCCTCACGCAAGATCACATGAGCTATGAAAAAGTGGTAAAAATTGCAGAAGAATTTGAGCGATTAAAAGCAGATTTATTATCCGAAGAAAATATTTTCACCTTAAAAGCAACACAGTTAACCCTTATTGCTGAATTAAAAGAGTTATTATTAACATCTGAACAACAAGCCACCGTTTCAATAAATAGTATTGATGAACTGCTCACCAAATTTAATCATAACGTGGAAACATTACAAAGCGATGTGTTTAACAATGTCAGCCAAGGAAAAACAACCACTTGGACTTTACTGATAGTTATTCTACTCGCCAGTTTAGTCATTTCTTACGCAACCGTACGTTCTATGAGCCGACCGCTAGCAAGGATCAACAAAGTACTTTCCTATATCGCCAAAGGTGATCTTTCAAGACAATTAACTGTCGAATCAAATGATGAATACGGCTATCTCTCTAAGAACGTTAATTTAGTTGTTGCTGATTTGCGTAAATTAGTCGGCGAAATGAGCTCTAACTCTCATTTACTCAATACTGCAGCAGAACAATCAAGTGGTGAAATAGCTGAAGTGGTCAGTTCGCTAGACAAACAACAAAAAACTGTTAACCAAATGACAACCGTCACCTCGCAATTAACCAGCAATGCTGACCAAGTGTTACAACAGGCTAAAACCGCCGAACAACAAATGAACGACGCCTTAAAACAAAGTGATGATTTAAAAACTATCGCCAATACCACCAATCAACGCATCTCAATTTTAGTCAATGAATTAGATGCAACCAGTGAAATTATGGCAACGTTGCAAAAAGAATCAGACAACATTGGCGGCATTATAGAAACCATTCAAAGTATTGCTGATCAAACTAATTTATTGGCATTAAATGCCGCTATTGAGGCAGCAAGAGCGGGCGAGTCTGGCCGAGGATTTGCCGTAGTAGCAGATGAAGTGAGAATGTTGGCAAGCCGTACGCAAGAGTCAACTGCTGAAATTAATGCCATGATCACTTCATTACAAAAACAAACGCAAAAAGCAGTGGCAGATCTAAACGATGGAAAAACAGAAGCCACAAATTGTAAGGAACATACAGATACGTTATTAGCAACCTTGCTGCTCATTAACCAAGCCATCGAACAAATGCATTTGATGAGTTTAAATATTGCCGAATCCGCCAATGAACAAAGTGCTCTGAGCAACGAAATAAACTTCAGTATTAAAGATGTTGTTGAGTTAGGTGATTACAGTAACGATAAATCACTGTCGACTTTATCTCATAGTGAGCAAGTTGCCAGTTTAGCCCAAAAATTAGATAGATCGGTTGATCAATTTAATTTATAGATTTTTTAATAGCTTTCAATTAACAAAAAACGAGTAAAGACCTAGACTAATTCCGAAAATTTATACTTTAGTGATTGCATCGTAATTTTTGCCAACATTGGCGATGAAAAAATCATTTATTTCTTTTGGTATTACTCCATATAATTCGTTTGTAAATTTTTCATCAACATAGCACTCATCATCGCTCGTAATGCCGCGGGTTTTACAAGTTTTCTCATATAGCCAACATCTGCAGCTTGGGTTCTTTCTTCTATGTCTGCATCCGTTGTCGCTGTAATTAAAATTGCGGGAATATAATGATTGCTTTGCGCTCGCAGTTTTGCGATTAAATTCAAGCCATTATGATCATTGTTTAATTGGTAATCGACCAATAAAATTTGAATGTCATTTCCATGTTGAGTAAAAAGCTCTTGCGCCTGTTCAAACGAGTCAGCAGCCAGCACGGTGCATTGCCACATTGACAATAGCTCCACCATGCCACTAAGCACGTCAGGGTCATTATCAATACACATCACGGTAATATCGCTAAAGCCAACATTAATGATCGGCTTTTCAATAACCGGTTTAAGTTGAGGTTTCACCTTTTCCATGGTGATTGTAAATTTACACCCTTGGGCTTCTTTTGATTTTAAACCTAAGCTATAGCCAAGCAGTTGCGCTAAACTTTGGGTAATATTTAATCCTAAACCTAAGCCTCTCCCTGCTTGTGAAGATGGCGTATTGAGCTGGGTAAATTGTTCAAAAACGAGCTGTTGTTTATCATCAGGAATGCCAGGGCCGTTATCAAGTACTTGAATGATCACTTGCTGATTGATCACGCGCGCACCGAGAAGCACTCTACCTGGGCTGGCATATCTAAAGGCGTTTCCTATCAAGTTTTGAAGAATACGACGCAATAAATTGCGATCAGATTTTACCCATGCGGAGGTTGCGACAATACGAAATTCAACATTTTGATCAATCGCCGAAGCCGAAAACTCTTGGCTTAATTCCTCAAATAAACCGATGAGTGGAAAATGAGAAAACTGCGGTTTGATATTACCACTTTCAATGCGAGCAATTTCACCTAAATCAGAGAGTAAATCGTTCGCCACTTTCAGTGAATGATCTATATTTTTGACTTGGCGTTTTTGCACGTCATTTAAGTTATCTTGTCCTGCTAATGCTGAAGTAAACAAACGTGCGGCTTCTAAAGGCTGCATCAAATCATGACTACAAGCTTTTAAATACAGGCTCTTTTTAATATGTGCTTGTTCAGCTTTTTCACGCGCCAGCTCTAATGCTTCATTGGTTTGTTCAAGCTTATTAGTTCGCTCTCTAATGATTGCTTCCAAATCAACATTCGCATCTTTGAGTACTTGTTCGGCTTGTTTATAAGCGGTTATGTCAGAAAACATCATAACAAAGCCACCATCTGGCAACGGATTTCCTTCAATACGAATTGACTGACCGTTGTCTTGCTGACGTTCTGAGCTATGAGGGCTACCACCGCGCAAATATTGTAACCGTCGGCTAATTTGCTGCTCAATATCACCAGCTCCGCATAAACCTCTACTGACGTTATAACGGATGAGTTTTTCGATTGGCGCGCCTTTATAGATAAGCTCTGGTGGATAACGAAACAAATCGAGATATTTTTTATTCCATGCCACTAAATTCAAATCACTATCAACAATCGAAATACCTTCACTGGCATTTTCTATCGCACTTTGTAGGAGGTTTTCACTGTATTGTTGACGTTGATTGGAGGCGTCTTCAACTAATACCGCTAAATCGTCTAGGGCGATATCACGGCCATCTAATGCTGACGATAACACCAAACGAGCTGATGACGCGCCCATCACACTAGCGAGAGTTTTTTCAGTGTGTTGTAATAATTGCTGCTGGTAGGCAACTGTGCCCATTTCTTTTTTAATATTTGCCCGTTTAAATTTAGCAAAACTTTCAGCCGCTTTTGATAAACCGACAAATCGAGAAGTCAGCAGTTCTAATTCTTGATAATTAATTTTGCGATTTTTGCCTTCTGAGAGCATATCGAGCGTTTGCCATTCCATGAATAACGATGCTTGCACTCGCTCTTGTACCGTTTGGCGGCTAATTTTTGATAACGCCCACATAACAAAAATATTGGCGGCTAGGCTTAATAAACTCGAGGTGCTGTTCGCAGGTAAAATGCCATCATTGAACGGCTGTTGATAAAGACCAAATTGTGGTAAAAAGTTGAGCATTAACCACATCATAAAACCAACAAGTATACCGCCATAAACCCCTGTTAAACTTGCTCTTCGCCAATAAAACGCAGCAACTAATGCTGGGGTTAATTGCGCAAACGCACCAAAGGCAATTTCACCGAGCGAGCTTAATGTGTCTGGCGATGCCATTAAAAACACACTGTATCCAAGCAAAATTACCATCAAAACTAAAAACTTACGGATTTTAAGCAAGCGATAGCGAAAGTTATCGTATTCGGTACTATTGGCTTTGCTTAACCTGAATATCATCGGAAAAACAATTTCATTGCTGAGCATGGTACTAAGTGCGATTGATGAAATGATCACCATAGAGCTCGCGGCAGAAATAGCCCCTAAAAATGCCACAAGCGTTAACCACGTTTGTTGTTGTGTCCAAGGTAAGAACAACACATAAGCGTCAGCAGGCACTGAATCGCCGAGTAATACATACCCGGCTAAACCAAGAGGCATGGCAAATAAGGCAAAAACCAAAAGATAAAGCGGAAATATTCGTCGGCTCAGCCAAGTGTCTTTTTCGTCTTTTAACTCAACTACCATCACCTGAAACTGTCGCGGTAAGGATAAAAAGGCGGCCATAACAATAATGAGCATTGCCGCCATCGACATAACACTTGGTAAATTAAAATTATTGTATAACTGTACATTCGCACTTGAACGGTGCCAAATTTCACTAGGGGAATCAAACAGATAAAAAGTTACAAAAATACCCACGGCTAAAAATGCGATTAGTTTGACTAAACTTTCAAAAGCGATGGCTAACATCACCCCAGGATGACGTTCTGTAACATCAATATTACGAATACCAAAAACGATGGTAAAACCAGCAAGGACAATACTGACAATTAAGCCAAAACCCCATGTGCTAACCATGTTAGTTGCTTGTAATTGCTGAAAAGAATAGACAATGGCTTT
>DAINNQ010000201.1:0-5252 GCA_036735825.1 Alteromonadaceae bacterium
TGGATTGATCACCACGCCTGTTACCACCTATCCGCTGATGTGGATTGATATTGCTTCCGCATTAAACAAGATGCATTACAGCAAGTTAACCACTGAGCAACGTGAAGCATTTGATTATGTTAGCCACCAACTAAAACTTGCGAAAAACAATTTAACCACAATCAAATTTGATGCTGCGCTTAAAAACAAACGCTTTACTAGCTTTGGTGATGCTTTTCGCAGCAAAAATAACATCAGTTTAAGCAATAGCTATGTGGGTGAATCACTGGCATACAAAATTCAATCAAATTATTTCAATGATCCGATCACTGGAGATAAAACCGACTTTGACGGTAGTTATATTAGTGGTTTTGTCGGCAATTGGGTTGTCACGGTTGGAAAACAAGACAGATGGTGGGGACAAGGCTGGGACAGTAATTTAAGCTTAACCAATAATGCACGGCCGATTCCTGCTATATCTTTATCACGCTTATCAGCGCAGCCTTTTACTCTGCCTTTGACCGACATTCAAATTCCTTGGACCATGACCACATTTATGGGAAAAATGGATGATGAACGTGTGATCAAAGACACGCTTTTATGGGGTATGCGAGTCAATTTCAAACCATTTGACAACTTAGAAATAGGTGTTATTCGTTTAGCACAATGGGGTGGACAAGGCCGCTCACAAAGCGGAAAAACGTTTTTGAATGTATTAAAAGGGAAAGATAACTGTGGTGCGGGCGGGCTTAACTGTAATGAAGATGGTACTGAAGAGCCTGGCAATCAACAAGCTGGGTTTGATTTTCGATATTCATTTAACCTATTTAACACTGTCTTTGGTATCTATGGACAGTCCTTTGCTGAAGATGGTAACGACAACAGTTCTTTAAGCTTTTTAACTGAAGTCCAGTCTCAAATGGGCTTAGATGCTCAACTCAATATTTTTTCAACATCTTCTACTTTCTTTATTGAATATGCTGACACTTACACTGATTGTGTCGACGAAGATACAATAAACGTTGGTAACTGTTTTTATGATCACCATATTTATCAAACAGGTATGCGCTATAAACAACGTACATTAGGCAACTTATATGATAACGATGCTAGTAGTATTGTGTTTGGTTTGATCACCAATTTAGACATCAATACCGACATGACCTTCAAATTACGCAGCTTAAAACTCAATAAAGATAACGATGATAAAAACCCAGACAGCGCCATTATCGGAAATCCGTTAACTAAAGTGGCTGAAAACATGCTGATGCTGTCAGCCAAAATTCAACACAGTTATAAAAATTGGCGCTACACAGCAGGTTTTGATATAAGTAGAAGCAAGTTTCCTACCTCAATGCTAGCAAGTGAAATGGCGAGTAAAAACCGAGCAAACCTATTCTTCTCCGTTGAATACAATCTTTAAAGCATAATCAACTTAGCTAAGAATCTATTTTTACTCATGATTTTTTGTATACAATAGAAACTCAATCATTTATCTTTGTTAGCGAGTTTATGTGTAAATTACATAAAAATCGCTTTCAAAAGAATAAATATTAAACAAAGACTATGCCTGATAAAAATTACTGCCCTGTTTTCATTATTAATCTAGATTGCGCCAAAGAACGAATGGTAAATATGCATGAACAACTAACTCGTTTAAACATACCATACACTCGAATCTCTGCAGTCAAAGGCATTGAACTATCAAAAGATGAAATTAAACAGGTATATTCCAGCACAGACAATAAAAAATATTTTCGTGCTGATTTAACTTTAGGTGAAATCGGCTGTTACATCAGCCACAAACATGTTTGGAGTAAAATAGTTGCCGAAAACATAGAGTACGCAGTAATACTCGAAGATGACATGATATTAACTCAACAGTTTGCTAATATTTTTAAACATAATGACATTTTCAAACAATATGATTTGATCAAACTTGCTGATAACCGAACTCATCAACCAAAACAAATAAAACAGATTGATGAGCATTTCGAGATAATAAATTTTACTAAAATCCCTAATTGCGCAACGGGATATACCATTAACCTTAATGGCGCAAAAAAGCTCTTAGCCAGAGAAAAATTTTACCGCCCTGTTGATATTGATATGCAATTTTGTCATGAACTTGGCTTATCTGTTTTAGGATTACGCCCATACCCCATCACCGAAAATAAAAATTTCACAAGTGATATAACCGCAATTAATGGTGGGTTTCATGGTCATAAATGCACGAGTTTTAGTAGAAATATAAAATATCGTCTAAATTTATGGTGGCATCGAAAAAACTATATTTCAGGTGATTTATAAATTCTGCATTAAATACAAAATACTTAATACACTTAACTTTACACTGAGCAACTTAAACGCGCACAAAATGCTATTTAAAATTTCCAATAGTTTAATTCTTTACGCATTTTAAATTGTCGCAATAAATTTAAAGGCTTACGCTTTTTCGGCAAATTGTTACCAGCCAGCATATCGTCAATAGCTTCTAACACGCGCTCGGACGACTTACCGTCTTGATAAGGATGTGTTTCATCAATAAAACGTTGAATATTATCCATTAACACTGTCGGACGGCTTAATGCATGAGTAATGGACGCTTCCAGTAGCTCAGCATCATCAATATCTAACATATAGTCTTTCGGCGCGATATTTTTAAACGTCACCACAGGCTTATGCTGTAATAAAAACATAATAAGTACCGATGAAGTATCACAAACCATGACATCCGCTTGTTGCAATAACGGGATCACATCATCAGTTTCAACAAAGGTTAAATAATCGTTTTGAATCGCTTTATATTGCTCAACAATGTCTTTATTCATTTTAGGATGAAATTGAATCAACCACCGCCATTTACCTGTGGCACTCAAACGCTTAACCGTGTCAAATAAATGAGGGGCACAGGTTAATTTTTTTGAAAAAGTTGAACACATCAATATGGTAGGTAGATCGGTACTTTGCTCATCTATATGCCTTTGTTCGCTTTTATCAGCAAATAATCTATCTAATGCACACCACCCTGTTTCAGTCACTTGAAATGTTTGATGTATCTTTGCTAAACGATTAAATTCAACGGTTGAACTTGGCCCTTGTGTGCAATATAAATCAAAGCAATGTCGTACTTTAAAATGATCATTCCGCCCTTTTTTATCCAATTTCCCAGCATCAAAACCATGAAAAATTGCAACATTAATTCCAGGAAAAAATGTCGGAGCAATATTAGCTGGATATAACACCGCATCAGGCTGAAAGCGCATCACATCGTCTACATGTTCAAGCCGATGTTCATCTTCATGAAAGTAACCTAAATTGACATTATTGCCTTGAACGAACCACGCAACTTGACCGCCACGGGCTAATATCGCCTGTTGTAATGGTCTTAAAATAGCAAAACTGTAATTTTGTGAAATATTAAGTAGATACTTTTTGGCTGGTTTGGCTGGCATAATGATTTTACTGAGTTGTGAGCACTATTTTTCGATATTTAGACATAGTAACAAGAAACACTTTATTGGTCAGTCTTGATTTACATTAATTACACCGCTGCGCGCAGTAAAATACAAAAACACATCAACTCCCATACAAAAATACTAACTTATAACTATTTACTATTTGACAATATTTAAGCAAATACGCTATTAATAGAACCCTGATGTAATTTAATGACAAATTGACTTAATTTAATGAAAACAGCAAACATGATTATTACTACTCTCCTCCTCCTCGTAAATTTTTGCGCGGATAGGTTGTTGGTTGCTGAAAATACATATTAAGCATGACAAGAATCATTAAAACCCGCGCTAATTACCGCGGGTTTTTTTATGCTCGCCAATTAGATATTTGAGCAAATTTAAGGAACAGAAATGGACAATCAGGTCATAATATTCGACACAACATTACGCGATGGTGAACAAGCCTTAACCGCCAGTTTATCGGTACACGAAAAACTACAAATTGCTCAAGCTATCGAGCGACTTGGTGTTGATATTATTGAAGCAGGTTTTCCAGTGTCCTCACCGGGTGATTTTCGTTCTGTACAAGAAATTGCAAAAACCGTTAAAAACTCCATTGTTTGTGGTTTATCGCGCGCAGTAGAAGCGGATATCAAGGCCTGTGCTGACGCGTTAAGTGTTGCAGATCAATTTCGTATTCATACGTTTATCTCAACGTCTGACGTGCATGTTCAACAAAAACTACGTAAAGGCTTTGATGATGTTGAAGCCATGGCTATTCACGCAATTAAGTACGCAAGAAAATTCACCAATGATGTTGAATTTTCTTGTGAAGATGCTGGTCGTACGCCTATCGATAACTTATGTCGCATGGTCGAAAATGCCATCAAAGCAGGCGCAACTACCGTTAATATTCCAGATACCGTTGGTTACACCTTGCCTAACGAGTTCGGCGGTATTATTACGCAATTATTTAACCGCGTGCCTAATATCGACCAAGCGGTTATTTCTGTGCATTGTCATAACGACTTAGGCTTAGCCGTGGCAAACTCAATGTCAGCCGTGCAAGCAGGCGCTCGTCAAATTGAATGTACGATTAACGGCATTGGCGAACGTGCGGGTAACTGTTCATTAGAAGAAGTAGCTATGATCATGAAAACTCGCCAAGATTTCTTAAATGTGCACACTAATATCAATCATCAAGAAATCGCCCGTTGTTCTAAATTAGTCAGCCAATTATGCAATATGCCCGTGCAACCGAATAAAGCGATTGTTGGCAGTAACGCCTTTAGTCACTCGTCAGGCATTCATCAAGACGGCATGTTAAAAGCAGCGAATACCTATGAGATCATGACCCCAGAAAGTGTCGGCATTGCCAAAACTAAATTAAATTTAACTTCGCGCAGTGGTCGTCATGTGATCAAACACCGCATGGAAAGCTTAGGTTATCAAGAACGTGATTACGATTTAGAAGAGTTATACAGCGACTTTTTAGCGCTTGCTGATAAAAAGGGCCAAGTCTTTGATGATGACTTAGAAGCATTATTATTCAATATTCAGCAGCAAGGTGAGCAAGACTTCTACCACTTAGAAACCATGAATGTGCAATGTGGTGTTGGTGAATTTGCCACCGCCAGTATTAAGTTAATTTCTGGCGACGAACACCAGATCACTTCCGCCACAGGTAATGGTCCAGTGGATTGTTTATATCGTGCGATTAAACAAGCGGTTGATATCGATTTTCAAGTCTCTGATTACAAAATATCAAATAAAGGGGCGGGTGAAGATGGCTTAGGTAAAGCCGATTTGGTG
>DAINNQ010000202.1:0-5225 GCA_036735825.1 Alteromonadaceae bacterium
CCATTGGCGCTTCTTATGAACTGGCGGAATCTTTCAGGGTGCAAGTAGAACATCATTGGGTAAAAGGTACCGCTCGTTTGACGCCTATTGTTTCACCGAATATTGCCATTAATAATAAAGAAAGATGGAATATGTGGGCAGTACAATTGATGTACTGGTTTTAATTGATGAACAAAATATTTATTAGTGTTCCGACAAAATTACTGATCCTAGTGATAGGCGCATTACTGACATTAAGTGCTGGCATATCAGTTTTATCAATTTCTCGTTTAAATGACGAGTTTAAACAATTTCAAATTGAGAAAATTCAGCAAGGCCAAAACCAATTGAAATTGCACAGTGATGTGGCAAGAGAGCAATTGGGCTTATGGATTGAGTCATTTTCTGATGTTGTGCAACTCGATAAGAAAGATAATCTCGATGGTTTGGCTGTTGCATTAAATCGTCAGTTTGATGCTTTGCAAATGAACCATAATGTTGAAAATGTGTGGTTATTAAATAGTGAACAGGCATTACTGTATAACTCTGATACAAGTAGCTCGTTGCAATTGACTGATTATGTAAAAGATATCAGCTCACAAGTTTTTGAAAACCAAGAGCCTTTTTACCAGTTATATTGTCAAACTGAGTGTCAGCAATTAATTGCTGTACCTTTATTAAACGGCAATAATGACATGGTTGTTATTGTCATGACCATGTCTCTTGTCGATGTTATTTTTTCGATTAACCAATCACTTAACAGCGAAATATCAATTGTTAGTTTTATTAATCAACCCAATGCTGCTGTCTCTCAAGCAGAATTCCTGTCTTCATCTAATTCAGCGTTAATTACCCAGATATTTAATCAAATTGATGCGAATATTTCTGTTAGTGCGGTTACAAATCAAGGGTTACAGGTCGATATTGCTGTTGGCAGTTATTTAGTAAATTTTATGACACTGGCAGAGTCGACGGATAAGTTATTTTATTTAGCTTTATTTGATGATGTAACTTCAATTAAACAAGAATATAACGAGTATCGCTTACAGTTTTTGCTGTCAGCATTGCTCATTTTTATCACGTTAGCTTTTTTAGTGTATTTTGTCGCTAGTCCTTTTGCTAATAGGATCATGACTTTATCAAATGCTTTACCTTTACTTGCCTTAAAAGAGTTTGAACAGTTTCGCCAAATTCGTTTGAAGCGTCGGCGTTTGCTTGCTGATGAATTAGATATTGTTGCTGATGCGGCGACGGAATTGAGCTACGAACTTGAGCAGTTAAACATTGAAGTCGAGCAAAAAACCAAAGAGCTTGAAAATATTGCGATGTATGATCTGTTAACTGGCTTGCCAAATCGCAATATGTTGAATTATCAACTCCGTAAAGCCGTTGCCAATATTGCCAGATACAAACATGGTATCGCGGTGCTTTTTTTAGATTTGGATGACTTTAAAAAAGTCAATGACAGCCATGGCCATGGAGAAGGTGACAAGCTACTGATTGAAGCGGCTAATCGAGTAAGATTGAGCGTAAGGAATGTCGATCTTGCCTGTCGATTCGGTGGTGATGAATTCGTTGTTGTTTTAAGCCATGTCAATACCGAAGAAGATTGCATCATTATTGCGCAGCAAATATTAGAGCGCTTTAAAGAGCCAATCAAAATTGGCTCGAGTATTTTTTATGTTTCAACCAGTATTGGTATAGCTTTTACCAATGATGAATTGGCAAAACCAGAACAATTGATCAGTCACGCTGATATTGCCATGTATGAAGCGAAAGATCATGGTGGAGCGCAATATCATATTTATCACAGTGATATGTACCAACGGGTTGCTCATCGGGTAATGATGGAAACAGAGGTGCGCCAAGCTTTGGCGAAAGGTCAGTTTAGTTTGAGTCTGCAACCGCAAATTGCATCGAAAACCAAACGAGTTTGTGGCTTTGAGGCCTTGCTTCGTTGGAAACATCCCGATAAAGGCATGATTTCTCCAGACGACTTTATTCCTATTTTGGAAAACTCTGAGCACATGGTGGAGCTTGGTTATTGGGTCATTCGACGCTGTTTCGAAATTTCAAGCCAACTTCGCAGCAAAGGGTTATTAAAAACTCGTATCGCTATTAATTTGTCAGCAGGTCAATTTATTGATGTTAATTTACCGAAGTATTTGCGTTCATTACTCGATGAATTCTCATTAAGCGCAGAAAACTTTGAGCTAGAATTAACTGAACAAACCTTAGTAAAAGATATTGATCGCGCGATTGATATGATGAATGCGCTAAAAGCTATCGGATTTTCTTTTGCTATTGACGATTTCGGTACCGGTTATTCTTCACTTGCTTATATTAAAAAAATGCCCGTGGATGTTATTAAAATCGATAAAAGCTTCGTTTTTGGTATGTTAGAAAATCATGCTGACTACCAAATCATTATGTCTACCATTGCTATGGTGAAAAACTTAGGGCTTACCGTTGTGGCAGAAGGGGTAGAAAGTAGCGCTCAGTTAAGAAGTTTAACGGAAAATGACTGCGATGTGATACAAGGTTATTATTTCTCAAAACCTGTTCCTGAAGCTGAATTATTGGACTTTGTTGATTCACGAATTGTTGACGGATATTGGAAAACTGTTGTGCAGCCTATTTTACAAAAATAACGACATCAACATTGATGATGTCGTTATCTAGTTATCTAGTGAATCAAAGCTTAATATTCTGAGTGATTAAAAAATCGAATTTACATGAGCGGCAAAGTCTTTCGCGCCCATAAATCCTGTTACTCGCTGTTTATCTAGCTCTTTTCCTTGTAAATCAAAAAAGAGAATAGAAGGTAAACCGAATACCTCAAAATGACTCATAAATTCATTATTACTTGCTTTACCTAAATCAGTTAAATCAATTTGTAATAACACGGTGTTTTTAAGTGCTTGCTGCACCTGAGCATCAGGAAAGGTATATTTTTCAAATTCTTTACAGGCAATACACCAATCTGCGTATAAATCTAACATCACTGATTTACCCACTGCATTGGCAGAAGCGATGGAGCGTTCTAATTCAGCTAAATCGTTAATTTTGATAAATTCTGCATGCTTACTTTCGCCATTATCTGTCGTGTTGGCTGTTAGTGGATAAAAACTAAACACCTGAATAATCGCGAACGAAGTCGCCGCTAATAGGATTATCGAAAGAATGTGTCGCTTTATCGTACTTTTAGCGCTTTGATTCACACTCATAAAGTAATAGCCAGCGGTTAATATCCATACCAACCATAAAATAGCCGTTATGTTTTCAGGCAATAATCTTTCTAATAAAAATACAGGGACAATAAGTAGCAATAAGCCAAAGATATTCTTGATAACGTTCATCCAGCCGCCTGCTTTTGGCAGCAACTTCCCGCCCGAGCTACCTAATATTAATAAAGGTAAACCCATACCTAAGCTAAGCGCATAAAGAGCAGATGCACCTAAGGCAATATCTCCTGATTGAGAAATATAAAGTAATGCCCCTGTTAAAGGTGCGGTGGTACATGGAGACGCAACTAAACCAGAGATAGCCCCCATGGATAATACTCCCCAATACGAACCACCTTTTTGGCTATTACTTAAATTGTTCAGTTTGTTCTGCCAACTGCTTGGCAAGGCTAAATTAAATACCCCAAACATTGAAAGCGCTAAAAAGATAAATAAAATACTTAAAGAAATCAGCACGGCGGGGTGTTGAAACATTGCTTGAAATTCTGCGCCAGCGAGCGCAACAACAATACCGAGCAAGGTATAAGTGATAGCCATACCTTGCACATAGAAAAATGACAAACTAAATGCTTTTTTGGTTGATAACGATTCTTTTTGGCCGACAATTATTCCCGTTAAAATAGGATACATAGGAAAAACACAAGGTGTGAATGATAATAATAATCCACCGACAAAAAAGGCAATTAAAGTAAGCCAGATATTATCGCCTTTAAGCATATCAGCTAACTGATGTTGCTCACTTACCTTAGCAACATTATTGCTGTCTTGTGCGTTTTGCACCGTGCTTTTAGTGCTAGCTTTAGCACTAGCATTTACAGAAGTGTTATCACTATTTAATGCCGTTAATATATTACTCGCTACATTATTTGTGGCGGAATCTGTGGATGCACTTAATTCAACCGTTTTGATGATTGGCGGAAAACATAATCCTGCTTCTGCGCAGCCTTGGTAACGAATATGAAGTTGTCCGCCAGTGTTTACTGATGTTAAAGGCACGATAAACGATAATTGCTCGGTATAAATTTCTTGTTTACCAAAAAACTCATCTTCATGATCGAGCCCTTTTGGCAATTCAATGTTAGAAATAACCGCATTTTCACTGGTGAATTTAAACTGCTTTTTATAAAGGTAATAACCTTCAGCAATGTCAAAAGAGACACTTAAGTGATTATCTTGTTGATCGAAATTAAAAATGAACGCTTGTTCGGGTTTTAAAAATTCGTCTTCATTACTGAATAAAGAAGACGAAGACGTGTCAAAAATAGACTCTTGAGTTGATGCTAGTGCCAAAAGGTTTATTTGCACTAAAGAAAGCACAAAGAGCGTAATTAAAGTGATTTTTTTAAATATCATTTGTTGAGTGACTCGTTTATCCACTGTAAATATGGGTGATCGCCTTGAGTAATATCTAAAGCGATAATTTCTGGAACGTCATACGGATGCAATTGATTTATTCTCAGACAAAGCTCAGTAAATAATGCGGCTTTGGTTTTTATGATCAATTGAACTTCTTTACTACATTCTATTTTACCTTGCCAAGTATAAATTGATTTGATCTCTGGCAAAATGTTCACACAAGCTGCGAGTTTATCAGTAACTAATTGTTGTGCAATGTGTTCTGCACATTCAACGGTTGGGCAGGTAGACAAAACAACTTGGTACATTAATCAATTTCCCTTAACAAAAACTTAAACACACTTTACACCTAATGCGATGATATTATCACTGCTTGTGGTGTAAAAGTACGCTTGGTTGAAATAGACCTGAGCAGTCCCCATTTAGTTTCAGTAAAAAGGTTTCTTATTAAATCTCAAGATAAGGCGCAGTGAGTCAAAATGTTTAGAGTATTATTTTTATTATTTATCGTTGTACCGATTATTGAAATTGCCGTGCTGATGCAAGTAGGGGAAGTTTTAGGGGCTTGGCCAACTATAGGCATTGTTATACTCACAGCATGGTTAGGCGCAAAAAATGTCAAACAACAAGGGATCGCAACCTTGC
>DAINNQ010000203.1:0-5220 GCA_036735825.1 Alteromonadaceae bacterium
CCCAAATGTGTGATCACATCACCAGATTTCAGACCAAATTTTGCCGCTGATGACAAAGGGAGTATTGATAATATTTTAATATGATTACTTTCTGTATAGCTATTATCAATAACCGCACCAAAATATTCATCTTGTTTAATAGGTAATACATTAGTTTCTGTCGTCATTGTTTGCTGATGGTGTTTATGAATTTGCTCCATAACACTAAATAAGTTTTCTTCTAAGTTTTTCGGCAAAGGCTCTTTATCAACATATAAGGTATTGTCAAACCCAATAGCGACTGAATCAACATTCGACTGACATGACTCTTTTTGTTGATTCACTAAGGTTAAGCTTGCTGAGTCAGAATTTTCGGCTAAACCAATGTGCAAGGTATGATCTGCTTCGACCATCAGGTGTATGACTTTCATTTTCAGGTCAACTAACCCTTTTGCACTCGCTCTTGGGGCAAAATGTGATTGTCTGAGCTGGTAATACGACTTAGGGTATTGCAAAAAAGTCAACACATGTTCGCCTGGAGGGATTTTATATTCTGTACGACCACTCATTGCTTTTCGATAGTTTCTGGTAAAATCAACTGGCTTACTATCTACTTTGGCAATATCTAATATAAAGTCGTCACTTTGTTGTATAAACAATGTCGCACATTTATCCTGATCTTTTGCATGAATAGTAAAAGCAGTAAATAAAACTATTATGGCGAGATATTTAAATACTAAATTCATGTTCGTCCTCAATTTTCGATGCTAAATGCTGTTGAATCAATTGGCGTCGTTTTTGTAAAATGGCTAATTTTTCTTTAGTTGTCGTCGCTTGATACAGTTCACTATCAAGCTCTTGTAATAACTCGACCAATGAAGCTTGTTGAAAAGTGACTTTTTGCTCAATATTAATCTTGTCTTCCAAGATCATATTCACCAGTAAAATCTCTTCCATTTGCTGTTGCAGCGTATAATTACTCCACATTAACCAACCAACAGCCATCATAAACACGGATGCTGCACTGGCATAAACGAAGCGCATTAATGGATTCGATTGTGGGGTTGGTACGGGTAGTTTATTTTGAATATGTTCCCAAGCTGCAACAGGTGGAACCTCCAAAGAAATTTGGTTAGCGGATAGCTTCAAAGCAATTAATTTCTGACGTTCAATTTTGCACTGAGTACAACTTTCTATATGCAACAATTCAACTTGTGTTAACGACTCGGATAAACGTTCACTCGTTATATGCATGGTTTTTTACCTCTTGCGATAAACGTATTCTTTTTAATGTTCGTGACACGATCGACTTTGAATAACTCGCAGTTTTGGACACCATTACTGCTATTTCTTCATGGTTATATTGCTCAACAATAAATAGCCATAAAATAAGTCGTTCAACTTCGGTTATTTTTTCAAACAGGTTATCTAATAATTGACTATCGGCTATTTGCTTACTCGCGCAATGGGCGATTTCATCGTATTGCTCTGGCAGGTCTTCTACTAGCTCCATACGATTATGCTTTTTGATAAAATTCAGCGTATTGTTAAACGCTATACGTTTTGCCCAAGCGATGAAAGCATTGGATTGCCCATAACAATGTAGATTTTCGAAGATATCCAAAAACGTGTCTTGTAGTAACTCTTGAGCACTTGCTTCATTGCGACATATTTTATAAATAACCGTATATATTTGAGGCGAGATCAGTCGATAACAACGCTCAAAAGCACTGTGGCTTCCTTGCTTCATTTCTTCGACTAAACGCTCTTCCCAAATATCCAAAAATATTCCTTATTTTTTCTTCTACTTATATAAACAATTGAATTTATAAAAACGTCGCAAAATTAAATGAAATAATGAAAAGTTTATTTATACATCGCTATTACGTTAATAAATAGGCAATAACAAATTTTATTATCGTGAACTATGTTTGTTTAGATTAAGTTCTGGTATACTCGCGCGCAAATTTTCAACAATTCCACTTTAATAGTAGAAACAAAATAGAGTAAACAATGGCTGATTTATCGAAATATAGAAACATTGGTATATTCGCTCACGTTGATGCGGGTAAAACGACAACAACTGAACGTATACTTAAACTAACTGGCAAAATCCATAAAATTGGTGAAGTTCACGATGGTGAATCAACAACTGACTTCATGGAACAAGAAGCTGAGCGTGGTATAACAATCCAGTCTGCGGCTGTTACTTGTGAATGGAAACAGCATCGTTTTAACGTAATTGACACCCCGGGTCACGTAGATTTTACTGTAGAAGTTTATCGTTCATTAAAAGTTCTTGATGGTGGTATCGGTGTATTCTGTGGTTCTGGTGGTGTTGAACCGCAATCAGAAACTAACTGGCGTTACGCGAACGAGTCAAAAGTTGCTCGTTTGATCTTCGTAAACAAATTAGACCGTTTAGGTGCTGATTTTTACCGTGTTAAAGCGCAAGTAGAAAAAGTACTTGGCGCTCGTCCATTAGTAATGACTTTACCAATTGGTACTGAAGATGAATTCGTTGGTGTTGTTGATGTATTATCTCAAAAAGCTTACGTATGGGATGATTCTGGCCAACCAGAAAACTACACAGTTGAAGATATTCCAGCAGACATGGTTGATGACGCAGCTGCATACCGTGAAGAAATGATCGAAACTGCTTTAGAAGCAGACGAAGATTTATTAATGGAATACTTAGAAGGTGAACTTACACCGACTGAAGAGCAAATTAAAGCGTGTATTCGTAAGGGTACAAACGAGTTAATGTTCTTCCCTACTTACTGTGGTTCAGCATTTAAAAACAAAGGTATGCAACTTCTTCTTGATGCGGTTGTTGATTACTTACCTTCACCAACAGAAGTTCCACCTCAGCCATTAACTGATGAAGAAGGTGAGCCTACTGGTAAATTCGCAATCGTTGATGCAGATAATCAACCATTACGTGCATTAGCGTTTAAGATCATGGATGACCGTTTCGGTGCTCTTACTTTCGTACGTATATACTCAGGTCGTATTAAGAAAGGTGATACTGTTCTTAACTCTTTCACAGGTAAAACTGAGCGTATCGGCCGTATGGTTGAAATGCAAGCAGATGACCGTACTGAGCTTTCAGAAGCGCAAGCAGGTGACATTTTAGCTATCGTAGGTATGAAAAACGTGCAAACGGGTCATACATTATGTGATGTTAAAGACCCATGTACACTTGAAGCTATGGTATTCCCAGAACCAGTAATCTCAATTGCTGTTGCTCCTAAAGATAAAGGTGGTTCAGAGAAAATGGGTATAGCCATTGGTAAAATGGTTGCAGAAGATCCAACATTTAAAGTTGAAACTGATGAAGATTCAGGTGAAACCATCCTTAAAGGTATGGGTGAATTACACTTAGACATTAAAGTAGACATTCTTAAGCGTACTTACGGCGTTGACTTAATTGTTGGTAAGCCACAAGTTGCCTACCGTGAAACGATCACTTCAGAAATTGAAGATTCTTACACACATAAGAAACAATCAGGTGGTTCTGGTCAGTACGGTAAAATTGATTACCGTATCCGCCCAGGTGAGCCAGGTTCTGGTTTCGTTTTCAAATCAACAGTTGTTGGTGGTAACGTTCCTAAAGAATTCTTCCCTGCAGTTGAGAAAGGTTTCAAATCTATGATGGATACTGGTGTTTTAGCTGGCTTCCCTGTATTAGATGTTGAAGTTGAATTATATGACGGTGGTTTCCACGCGGTGGATTCATCAGCAGTTGCGTTTGAAATTGCTGCTAAAGGCGCTTTCCGTCAATCAATTCCAAAAGCAGGTGCACAGTTAATTGAACCTATCATGAAAGTTGACGTGTTTACTCCTGAAGATCACGTTGGTGATGTTATCGGTGACTTGAACCGTCGTCGCGGTATGATCAAAGATCAAGAAGCTGGTACTACAGGTGTTCGTATTAAAGCAGACGTACCTCTTTCAGAAATGTTTGGTTATATCGGAACATTACGTACAATGACATCAGGTCGTGGTCAATTCTCTATGGAATTCTCTCACTACTTACCATGTCCAAACAACGTAGCTGAGCAAGTAATTGCTGAAGTTAAAGAGCGTAACGCTAAAAAATAATCACTCATGATTTAGATTAGCGAATGAAAAGCCTCACAATTGTGAGGCTTTTTTGTTTTTAGTTATTTGAAAATATAAACCATTTTATTGAACTAATAACGCTTAGCTCGCTTGATTATAAATATGCACATCGCGTTGTGGAAATGGGATAGTAATTCCTGCGTTATCAAAGGCTATTTTCAATTCTTCATGCGTTGAAAAATAGACTTCCCAGTAATTATCTGAATTGCACCAAGGTCTCACTATTATATCTATTGAGCTAGCACCGTGACCTGAAATAAAGACATCTGCCACAGGATCTTTTAATATTAAGCTATTGGCGTCTAAGACCGATCTAATGACCGCTTTTGCTTGCGCAATATCATCTCCATAACTGATACCAAACTTCATGTCTACACGACGTGTAGCCTCTGCAAAGATGTTTTTGACACAACCATTAGAAAGCAAACCATTAGGGATATAAATACGTTGATTATCTAACGTTTTAACCAATGTATTAAAAATCTGGATCTCTACCACGCGCCCTAAGTGCCCTTGTGCTTCAATCACATCGTCAACCTTGAAAGGTTTAAAGAATAAAATCAAGACGCCACCAGCAAGATTAGATAAGCTACCTTGTAACGCTAAACCTACGGCTAAACCTGCAGCACCTAGCATAGCGATCAAAGAAGCGGTTTCCACACCGACCATAGAGGCAAAGATGATCACTAAAATCACTTTTAATACGATGCCAATAAAACTCAATAAAAAGCGCTGAAGCGTTACTTCAACTTTGGCTTTATCCATTGAGTAATCTATCGCTTTTAAAATTCGACCGATAATCCACCAGCCAATGATCAACACACCTAGAGCTAAGATAAAGCTCATGCCATATTGCATAACAAAGTTATTAAAGATCTGAGATATTTTTTCCAAATTCATTTTATTATTCCATGTAAAACTAAGTAAATAAGCTGATAAGCATAGGAAATATATCAACTAAAATCTAGCTGTAAGTTTTACTACAATCTTTAGTTTAGCCAAGCAGTGACATGTTGGCTTTTGCTCTTTGAAGATAAATTTATGATGGGTTCTCGAAGGACTTAATTAACCCGAGATCTGCTTAAGCAACGATCATCGAACTTTTCTCTAAGTCAG
>DAINNQ010000204.1:0-5198 GCA_036735825.1 Alteromonadaceae bacterium
TTTAATTATTATGGGGTGTCTCACCGATCTAGCGGTTCATCATTTTGAAAATGAATATATATGCATATTCAATGTTGATATAGCACAGAAAAAAGCACACAATCCTCAGTTATATTGATTCATTTTATCAATATTGATGTTATCAAAAAGACAATTTAAACAAGAGAAATGTCATGTCAGAAGCAGTTAAGAAAATAGTAATCGTTGGTGGTGGCACCACAGGGTGGATGGCTGCTGGTAGCTTATCTAAATTTATTGCTGATAAAGATATTTCTGTTACCTTAATTGAATCTCCAAATATCGGCACGATCGGCGTTGGTGAAGCAACTATCCCTAATATTGTTGCTTTTAATAAGAATATCGGCATAGATGAAGTTGACTTGATTAAAGAAACTCAAGCGACTTTCAAATTAGGGATCAAATTTGATAATTGGTACAAAGAAAACTCAACATTTTTCCACCCATTTGCAGATTACGGCATGCCAATTAATGGCGTAGAGTTTCATCATTATGTTAATCGCATGAAAGCAAACGGTGCTGATGTGCAATTACAAGATTATTGCTTTGCATCAACCCTCGCTTCTTTTGGTCATTTCGCCCAACCAAACCCAAATCCACAAACGCCTTTAGCCGATTATTCTTACGCTTATCATTTTGATGCCGCTCTTTATGCGCAGTATTTACAAAAGTTTTCGGTCAAAAAAGGGATCAATCATATCTCTGCCAATGTCACTGGCACTAAGTTAAATAATGAATCTGGTTTTATTGAATCTGTGGTTTTAGATGATGGCAGAGAAATTAGTGCGGATTTATTTATTGATTGCTCTGGTTTTAAAGGGGTGCTCATCCACGGCGCTATGGGCATTGAATTAAGAGATTTAAGTAAATATTTGCCTTGTGATCGTGCGGTAGCCGTGCAAACTGAGTTAGTGGGCACACCAACACCCTACACGATAGCAACAGGGTTAGAAGCAGGTTGGCAATGGTGTATTCCTTTGCAACATCGTATGGGTAACGGTTACATTTATAGTAGTGACTTTACCACTAACCAAGCCGCTGAAGATTGTTTACTCGCTAATGTGGATGGCAAAACCATTAATGATGTTCGCCAATTTAATCTCCCTTTGGGTGCTCGAGAAGTGGTTTGGCATAAAAACTGTTTTGCATTAGGTTTAGCTGCTGGATTTTTGGAACCATTAGAGTCTTTAGGCTTGTCTTTAATTCAAACGGCACTGTCGAAACTTTATACCTTCTTCCCTGACATGTCTTTTAACCCTCATGACATTGCTGAAGTTAACCGTTTACATAATTTAGAATTAGACCGAGCGGTAGATTTCTTAACCTTGCACTATAAATTAACTAAGCGCCAAGACACTGAATTTTGGCGACATTGTCAAAACATGCCAATACCGGATTCTTTAGCACATAAAATTGAAGTTTTTAAAAGCCAAGGACAAGTGATCATGTATGATCAAGAGTCATTTGAACAAGCCAGTTGGTTAAGCATGTACAATGGCTTTCATGTTACACCACAGCGTTACGACATGCGTGCAAACACTATAGCTGCTGATGTGATCATGAAAAACTTACAACAAATGAAATCATCCATGCTTGATGCTGCAAAGCAAGCGATGTCACATCAAGCCTTTATTGACAAACATTGCCGTGCTAAATGTGATCTTTAAGTTAGCAACTAACGATTGAAAGCACATAAAAAACGACCTGAAGTGGTCGTTTTTTTATGTTGTAAACATGACAACTTGAATATATGACAAGCTGATCAAGCTATTTCGATATTACATTTTTGGTGCTTTACAGTATTTTTGCAAAAATTCATCATGGGATGGTTGTTTATCAGCAATATCAATCAGGCCTTGTTTTCCTTTATCTAAAATATTCTTTAAGTTTTGATAATCCCATGTATCCATGGTTGGATTATACTTTTCTGGCGCCACGCCCATTCCATTAAATACGGCGTACCAACTGGTCGGTTGAAATAATTCTTCAGTGCCAGGTATAAGCCCACCTGTTGCTTTAAAAAAGTCGATTTTTTGCTGAAGAGATTTTGGCACTTCCATATTTTTACACCACTGCCAAAACTCACTATCTTCTCTTTCAGTCATACAATAATGCAACACTAAGAAGTCACGAATTTCTAGATAATCAGCGCGAACACGACGGTTATACTCATCAATAACGGTTTGATTAATGGTTTTCGTTGGAAACATTCGAATGAAAAACGCAATAGTTTTTGATACTAAATGAATCGCTGTCGACTCTAACGGCTCAACAAAGCCTTGTGCTAATCCCAAAGATAAGCAGTTTTTGTCCCAAGACTTTTTACGCATACCCGTTGTAAATGGAATGACTCGCGGCTCTGTCAATACTTCACCGTCAACGTTTTCTAGCAAGGTTTGCGTGGCCTGTTCATCCGTTACGTATTGGTCACAAAAAACATAACCGTTACCTGTGCGGTGTTGTAACGGTATTTTCCACATCCAACCTGCTTCTTGCGCCGAAGAAACAGTGTATGGACTCGTTGAGCCAGTATTTCTCGTTTGAACGGTTACCGCTTTATTACAAGGTAAATAATTAGCCCAACTTTCATAACCTGCTTTTAATGTTTGTTCGATTAAGAGTCCTTTAAAACCTGAACAATCAATGAAAAAATCACCAGAGATCACTTGTCCACTTTTTAAAGTCACAGACGTAATAGTTTCGTCTTCGTGCTGATTAACTTGTTCAACCATGCCCTCAGTTCGAACAACGCCCAAGTTTTCAGCATATTTTCGCAAATATTTACCTGCTAAAGCGGAATCAAGATGTAAGGCATAAAACGCTCGTTCAAGCGGGGTATTTTTAGCTTCGAAAGGTAAGAAAAATTTGCCTTTATCAGCTAAAACCGATTCAGGAGAGTGTGCCATTAACGGCGTGTTATCACCTTCAGCTTTTGATTTTAACCAGCATTGAAAGAAATCATATCCGTCAATGCTTCGCCCTACCGTACCAAAAGGGTGAAAATACGATTCTCCTTTGGTGTGCCAATTTTCAAATTTAATCCCTAACTTAAAGCTTGCTTGCGTTTCTTTAATGAAATCAATTAAATCGATTCCTAAGCTATTCAAAATAGTAATTAAAGGTGGAATCGTTGCTTCACCAACACCAATAACACCTATATCGTCAGACTCTACTAATTCAATCGCCAAATTGGTATTTTTAAAAATATTACCTATCGTTGCGGCAGCGATCCACCCCGCGGTTCCACCACCAACAATGACAATTTTTTCAATAGGGTTTTCAGTTAAATTCATCAATCAAGCTCCGACATACCAAATTCAATCATGGGTATGAATAATGTGTTAAATCAAGCAATTAAATACCAATTTCACGAGACAATTGTGTATTAGCTATTGCTCAAAGCCGCAATGTTGTCGTAAATAATCAGCATGCGTTTGTGCTGAATCAACGGTTGTTTTTATAAAGTGTTTCATTTCGGCTAATCGATCGTTAAGAAAGCCCACTTCAAACTTGTCTATAGAAGGATCATAAGACTCAGGCATATAACCTAAGCCATCATAAATGGCTAACCAACTGTCGTTACCAAAGATTTCCCATGGTAATCGCATTAGTGTGCCATCTTTTTTATACGCGGCCATTTTGTTTGCTAATGTGTCAGGGACAGCAAGATCTCGACAATGCTGCCACATGGGAGAGTCAGTTCGGCCATTTAGCTTGTAATGCAAAATGATAAAATCTCGCACTCTTTCATATTCTTGCGCCATGGCGTAATTAAATTTATCCGCTTTATCTTGAGTGATAGTTTCATCTGCAACAAATTCGACAATTTTTTCTATCGCTGTTTCTACTAAGGCAATACTGGTACTCTCAAGTGGCTCTAAGAAGCCAGAAGCCAAGCCCACAGCGATACAGTTTTTATTCCACGCTTTTTTACGGCGACCTGGAGTAAATTTAAAGGAGCGCACCTCTTGTGTCGTTTTACCTTTTATATTGCTTAACATGGCGGCTATCGCTTCATCTTTATCGATAAATTGACTACTAAATACAATGCCATTACCCATACGATTTTGTAGCGGAATTTGCCATTGCCAACCCGCTTTTTGAGCATGCGCTACCGTGCGCGCGATTGGCTCGCCAACTAATTCACTTTGTACGGCAACAGCCGTATCGCACACTAAATAATGGCTCCAATCTTCATAGCCTGTTTTTAATGATTTTTCGATTAAATAGCCGCCAAACCCTGAGCAATCAATAAATAAATCACCTGAAACCGTCTCACCATTTTCTAAATGCAAAGTAGCTATTGAACCATCTTGCTCGTTCAAGTCCACTTGGTATATTTTGCTATCCGTTAATTTAACCCCGTTAGCTGTTGAATAATCTCGCATTAACTGGCCAAAAAGCCCAGCATCAAAATGCAAAGCCCAGTCAAATATTTCTAATTGATTTTTGGGTTGTGTTGGTGGCTGTGAAAACTTATTTTGCTTTGCTAAATTTACGCCTAACGAGAAATCCGCAAATGGCGTGGTGTTGCCACTCAATCGCACTTTATTAAAATAGTGATGAAAGGGCACATGATTAACTTCTTGCCCAAATAATCCAAATGGATGAATAAATGATGAACCTTCACCCTGCCAACCTTTAAATTCAATGCCTAACTTACATGTTGCATTGGTTTTCATAAGCACATCAAGATCAGATAAACCCAGTTTTTTATAAAAGCGACGTATTGTCGGAATGGTAGCTTCACCGACGCCAATGGTTCCCATATCACTAGACTCGATGAGTCTTACCTGAACTGACTTATCTTTAAATTGATGACTTAATGCTGCAGCTGTCATCCAACCTGACGTTCCTCCGCCTACAATGACGATGGTTTTTATCTTCGTCTGAGAAACAACCATTTCAAACCCTTCTTACTTTTCTCACTTGCAATACTGTAACCTACATAATTAGAACTTTACAGTCATTAATACGGGTCAATTTAGCATGATTAGCAAAACAAATTTTGATTTAAA
Source organism: Alteromonadaceae bacterium (assembly GCA_036735825.1). Classification (GTDB taxonomy): domain Bacteria; phylum Pseudomonadota; class Gammaproteobacteria; order Enterobacterales; family Alteromonadaceae; genus DAINNQ01. The sequence continues at coordinate 5,037 of DAINNQ010000204.1, forward strand.
ACAAGTTATAACAAACCATTAAGATATTGATTTTTATAGCATATCAATAGGTACACAATAAAAAACGCCGCTTCGTCAGCGGCGTTTTTATTATTAAAAGTACACTGAAAGTACACTGAAAGTACTATGTTACTTCTAAATGATTAGAAAGTTACACGAGCA
>DAINNQ010000205.1:0-5195 GCA_036735825.1 Alteromonadaceae bacterium
ATCACTGACTTAGAGAAAAGTTCGATGATCGTTGCTTAAGCAGATCTCGGGTTAACTTAACAAATTGCTTTGATGGAGAATGACTACACCTGCATCAATTTGCTTTGCTCTTACTCCCCTGACGTAGCTCTGAAGTGACTAATTATTTATTTCCATTGGTATAACTACTGTATTAGGTGACGGATAGGTGACAAGTAAAAAATCAAAAAAGCCTGAATATTTTCATATCCAGGCTTTTTTTCGTCTTTCTTTACAAGAAAATTAACGTTAAGAATATTACTTCTTAGCCAATTTCTCTTTGATACGTGCAGAACGACCTGAACGCTCACGAAGGTAGTAAAGTTTAGCTTGACGAACATCACCGCGACGTTTGACTTCAATAGAGTCAACAATTGGGCTATGTGTCTGGAATACACGTTCTACACCAACACCGCTCGAAATTTTACGAACAGTGAAAGCAGAATTGATGCCACGGTTTTTAACAGCGATAACAACACCTTCATATGCTTGAAGACGTGATTTGTCACCTTCTGTTACTTTAACTTGAACGACAACAGTATCGCCTGGTGCGAATGCTGGTACGTCAGTTTTTAATTGCTCTTGCTCGAGCATATCAATAATTTTACTCATAATTACCTTCTTCCTAGGGTTCACAGTCATCAACAGTTTGTTGCTTAATGTTATTAAGCAGTTGAACTTGTTCTGCTGTCAGAGCTAGGTCAGTTAAAAGTTCGGGTCTTCTAGTCCATGTTCTTTTTAATGACTGTAATTCTCGCCATTGCTGTATGTCTTTGTGATTACCACTAAGCAGCACTTTAGGTACTGACTTACCGTCAAGTACTTCTGGCCTAGTATAATGTGGACAATCTAACAAACCACTTGAGAAAGAGTCTTGCTCAGCAGATTGTTCATGTCCTAATACACCAGGCACAAAGCGTGCTACGGCATCTATTATGTTCATTGCAGGGAGTTCTCCACCGCTTAAAACATAATCACCAACAGACCATTCTTCGTCAATATCTGACTCGATAAGTCTCTCGTCAATGCCTTCATAACGTCCTGCTATAAATATCAGTCGGTCATGCTGTGATAATTCGCGTACACCAGCTTGGTCCAATTTACGTCCTTGAGGTGATAAATAGATGACCTTTGCTTTTCCACCACCATTTAATGAAGCATCAGTATCTGCCTTTTCACGTGCAGCACTTATTGCATCTCGTAATGGTTGTACCATCATCAACATACCTGGACCTCCGCCATAAGGACGGTCATCTACGGTACGATGTCGATCATGGGTAAAGTCTCTTGGATTCCATTTATGAAATTCAATTAACCCATTGCGGATCGCTCGGCCTGTCACCCCATACTCGGTTATTGCGTCAAACATTTCAGGAAAAAGGCTTATTACCCCAATCCACAATTTCTTATTACTAAGACTGTTTGTTGTTACGCCGTCACTCACAAGTTAGAAACCTGGGTCCCAGTCAACACAAATTTGTTTATTTTCAACGTTAACCGATTTAACCACTTGTTCAAAAAGATAAGGGATTAGCCTTTCTTTTTTACCAAAGCCGTCATTTCGATTTGCTTTTACCACCAGTACATCATTAGCGCCAGTTTCTAACATGTCAGAAACCACCCCTAAATCATACCCATCAGCTGTCACAACTTGCATCCCCATTAAATCACGCCAGTAGAATTCCCCTTCAGGTAATTCAGGCAGTGAGTCAGCAGAAGTTAGAATTTCAGAACCAACTAAAGCTTGCGCTTCGTCTCGATCATCTATACCACCCACTTTGACTATGAGTCCGTTGTTGTGTCTGCGCCAATCGGTAATATCGACTGTTCGTATATTATTTCCTAATTTTAATGACCAAGGAAAATAGTCTAGTATGGCTTCATTATCATCAGTGAATGAGTGAATTTTCAACCAACCTTTGATGCCGTAAACTGCGCCTACTTTACCTAAGATGATATCTTTACTTACTTCTTCCACGATAACCCCTAAAACCTACCTTTTATCTTATGCCTAAGCTATTAAGCAGCTACTTGAGCGTCTTTAACTAACTTGGCCACACGATCAGATACAGCAGCACCTTGAGCAACCCAATGGTTGACACGGTCTAGGTCTAAGCGTAATTTTTCAGCTTGACCTTGTGCTGTTGGGTTGAAGAAACCAACTTTCTCGATGAAACGACCATCGCGAGAGTTACGGCTATCTGCAACAACAACCTGATAGAATGGACGCTTCTTAGCGCCGCCACGAGCTAAACGAATGGTAACCATATCGTCCTCTATATATTTAAGTGTTAAAACGAATTTTCCAGACACTTTCTGTTACCTAGGTGACAGAAAAGCTCGCGTATTCTACGCTTTTTTAGTGTAAATGCAAGAAGTATTATACTAACGAGGACGCTAGGTTTAGCAGAAAATCAAAGAAAGTGACTGGTTTAAAGAGTGAGGGTTATTGAAATACTGCATTTATATAAATGCAGTAAAAGAAAAAAGTTAATGTTCTCTTTTCTTTTACTGTGAAGGCAATGACTTAAAATGCGCTAAGTTTTAGAAGTTTGGGGGCATCAATTAACGACCAAAACCACCGAAGCCGCCCATACCTCCTGGTGGCATCATACCTTGCATTGAGCGCATCATTTTTTTCATGCCGCCTTTGCCTGACATTTTTTTCATCATTTTTTGCATTTGAGTGAATTGTTTTAAAAGCTTATTAACGTCTTGAATTTGCGTACCAGAACCTGCAGCAATACGTCTTTTTCTTGAACCTTTAATAATATCAGGGCGTTCACGCTCACCTGGAGTCATTGAATTGATAATCGCTTCCATTTGCATGGTGACTTTATCATCCATTTGCCCTTTGACTTTTTCAGACATATTACCCATACCCGGCAATTTATCCATCAAGCCCATCATGCCGCCCATGCTTTTCATTTGCACAAGTTGTTCACGAAAATCTTCTAAATCAAAGCCTTTACCTGATTTCATTTTCTTAGCAAGCTGCTCGGCTTTTTTACGATCAACTTTTTGTTCGACTTCTTCAATAAGCGATAAAACATCGCCCATGCCAAGAATACGTGACGCTATACGATCTGGATGAAAAGGTTCTAACGCCTCAATTTTTTCACCCACACCCATAAATTTAATCGGCTTACCCGTGATATGACGAATAGATAAAGCAGCACCACCACGTGCATCACCATCAGTTTTCGTTAAAATTACACCAGTTAAAGGTAAGGCATCATTGAAAGCTTTTGCTGTGTTCGCCGCATCTTGCCCTGTCATAGCATCAACGGTAAACAGCGTTTCTACTGGGTTTATTGCTTTATGTAAGTCTTTGATTTCGCTCATCATGTCTTCATCAACATGTAAGCGTCCGGCGGTATCAACAATTAAAACATCAAAAAAATGCTTTTTAGCATGATCAATAGCGGCATTAGCAATATCAATCGGCTTTTGTTGGATATCACTTGGGAAAAAAGCAACATCAATTTCATTGGCTAACGTTTCTAGCTGTTTAATCGCCGCAGGACGGTAAACATCAGCACTAACCACTAATACTTTCTTCTTTTCTCTTTCTTTTAAATATTTCGATAATTTTGCGACAGACGTTGTTTTACCTGCACCTTGTAAACCTGCCATTAAAACGACAGCTGGAGGGGTTGCTTTTAAGTTCAACCCTTCGTTCACTTCACCCATGGCAGCTTCAAGTTCTTTTTGAACAATTTTAACGAAAACTTGCCCTGGGGTTAGGCTTTTAGAAACATCTTGACCGACAGCACTTTCTTTAACTTTGGCGATAAATTCACGAATAACCGGTAAGGCAACATCGGCCTCTAAAAGTGCCATGCGCACTTCTCGTAGTGTCTCTTTGATATTGTCTTCAGTGAGTCGACCACGACCACTAATATTTTTTAACGTTTTGGTTAAACGATCCGAAAGATTTTCAAACATGTAGAACTCTGGTATTAGCCAAATTGAGAAAATATGTTCGCTATTATACGCGTCGCATAAATAAGCGAAAGTAATAAATGTCGTTAGATGTGGAGATCAATTGTCATATTTTCAATCATCAACTTGATATTATTTGCGCAAAATCATATCAACTAGAAATAATTATGATAAGCTGAGTTTTTCTCTTCTATTACCCATGACTGTGGAAATATTACATCAATTTTTTAATCATTTTATTGATTTAGCCTCTGAAGCGAGCCCTTGGTTATTACTTGGGCTGATCATTGCAGGTTTAATGAAAGCTTGGGTGCCAAGTAAAATATTAAGTCATCATTTAGGACAAGGTCATCTTGCTATTATTAAAGCGGCTTTAATCGGTGCACCTCTTCCTTTATGCTCATGCGGTGTTATTCCCGTTGCAACTGAGTTACGACGCAGTGGAGCATCACCTGCGGCAACCTCATCCTTTTTAGTTGCCACACCAGAAACAGGTGTCGATTCGGTATCTGTTTCATATGCGATGTTAGGGCCTATCTTTGCCATTTATCGTCCAGTAACCGCCATTATTTCGGCAATTTTCACAGGCTTTTTAGTAGCAACAAGTCGCTCTTCGCATTCACCTGTTCAACAACACAAAAAAAGTTGTTGTCATCGCGAAAAAGTGAATCAAACAAGCAATGAAACATCTGGCGATACCGTGCAAACAGAGGCAGCCCCAAGCTCTTGCTGTGCGAGTCAGAAAAAAACCAAAATTGTCACTGTAGTTTCTAAAACCCTTGATGGCTTACAATATGCAGCAACTAAACTCATTGACGATATTATTGTTTGGCTTTTTATTGGTTTATTATTTGCCACGTTAATCCGCACTTTTGTACCTGAAACGTTTCTTTTAAGCTATGGCAGTGGTTTACCTGCGATGTTAATCATGATCGCCATTTCAATTCCTATGTATATTTGTGCTACAGCATCAACTCCAATAGCTGCTGGGTTTATTCTTTCAGGCATTTCACCAGGTACAGCATTAGTTTTTATGATGGCGGGACCTGCAACAAATATTTCTACTTTAGGGGTAATACGCAATGAAATGGGCACTAGAGTATTGATAAGGTATTTGCTCGGTATTGGCATATGCGCAATATTTTTTGGCTTATTACTTGATTTTAGTCTCGAGTATTTCGAAATAAATATTGCTCAGCTGTGGGCATTGCGGACGAATCTCCAGCAATTTG
>DAINNQ010000206.1:0-5151 GCA_036735825.1 Alteromonadaceae bacterium
TTTTGGAGTTGATTTTGGAATTGTTGTTTGAGTTAAAGGGGATTAGGATCAGCGTGAGAATAACTTTAAGGTTACAAGCATAAAATTTCTCATAAAAAAAGCCGCTTAAGATAAGCGGCTTAAATATTTGTTACTTTTTAAGATTAAACGTCTAAAAGCAAGCGTGTTGGATCTTCAAGTAACTCTTTAATGGTTACTAAGAAACCCACTGACTCTTTACCATCAATCATACGGTGATCGTATGAAAGCGCTAAATACATCATAGGTAAAATTTCAACTTTACCGTCAACCGCCATAGGTCTATCTTGGATTTTGTGCATACCCAAAATAGCTGCTTGTGGAAGGTTTAAAATAGGTGTTGAAAGTAATGAACCAAATACACCGCCGTTAGTAATTGTGAAATTACCACCTTGCATATCAGCCATTGATAACTTTCCATCACGACCTTTAATCGCTAGGTCACGAATACCATTTTCAATACCCGCCATACCTAATTGGTCTGCATCACGAAGTACTGGAGTGACTAAACCACGAGGTGTAGAAACAGCAATAGAGATATCAAAGAAGTTATGATAAACAATATCGTCGCCATCAATCGATGCATTAACTGCAGGATAACGTTTTAACGCTTCAGTTACCGCTTTCACATAAAACGACATAAAACCTAAACGGGTATTATGTGTTTTCTCAAAAATATCTTTGTATTGAGCACGAAGATCCATAATCGGTTTCATGTTAACTTCGTTAAACGTGGTTAACATAGCCGTTGAATTTTTCGCTTCTAATAAACGGTTAGCAATGGTTTTACGTAAACGTGTCATTGGCACACGTTTTTGTGTACGCTCGCCAAGTTCAGCCGCTTGTGCAACTGGTGCAGCAGGCGCTGCCGCTTTAGGTGCACTTGCAGGTTTGTTTGCTGCCGCTTCTACATCTTCTTTAGAGATACGACCGCCTTTACCTGTACCAACAACATCAGCTGCTGTTAAACCTTTTTCTGTCATCAAGCGACGTACTGAAGGGCTAGCTAATTCATCAGCACTAATTGCTTCATATTTATCAGCACTTGGAGCAGAAGCTGAAGCACCTGCGCCAGCATTAAGTTCAGCAAGTTTTTGCTGACCTAGTACAGTATCACCTTCGCCGTGTAAAATTTTACCCATCACACCATCAGCAGTAGCCGGTACTTCTAGAACAACTTTATCAGTTTCAATTTCAACTAATACTTGATCACGAGTTACAGCATCGCCTTCAGCGACATGCCATGTGGCAACCGTTGCATCAGCTACAGATTCAGGTAACACAGGAACTAAAATATCAATTGCTTGACCACTTGAAGTTGCAGGCGCTGCTTCTGCTTTTGCTTCAGTTGATGAGGCAGCGCCTTCAGCGGCTGAAGCTTCAGAAAGAATCGCAATTACTTGCTCTCCTAAAACCGTTGCACCTTCTTCTTGTGAAATCTCAGTGATCACACCATCAACAGTTGCTGGTACTTCTAATACTACTTTGTCAGTTTCAATATCAACTAACACTTGGTCTCGAGAAACTTTATCACCTACTCGTACATGCCAAGTAGCAACTGTTGCATCAGCAACTGATTCTGGTAAAACGGGAACCTTAATTTCGGTTGTCATTAATTTATTCCTTACTCACAAACTCTTAAGTTTATTCAACAGTTAGCGCATCGTTTACCAGCGCTGTTTGCTCTTTAACATGAACAGACATATAACCCACAGCAGGCGCTGCAGAAGGCTTACGGCCAGCATATGTCAAATACGTACCATCAGGGATCACGGCTCTAAAATGATGCTGTGAACAATACCAAGCCCCTTGGTTTTGTGGCTCTTCCTGACACCAGACAAATTGTTTAACATGTTGGTACTTTTCCAACTCTTTAGTTAAATCAGCTTCTGGGAATGGATATAGTTGCTCAACACGGATAATAGCAATGTTATTTTGCTCGTGTTTACGACGTTGTTCTAATAGCTCGTAATACACTTTACCGCTACAGAAAACAACACGTTCTACATCTTTTGGATTTATCTCGTCTACTTCACCGATAACATTATGGAAAACCCCTTCAGCAAGTTCTTCTAAAGAAGAAACCGCTAGCGGGTGACGTAATAATGATTTAGGAGACATTACAACTAAAGGTCGACGCATTGGACGTACGACTTGACGACGTAACATATTAAATACTTGTGCTGGTGTTGAAGGCACACATACTTGCATATTATGATCGGCACACAGTTGTAAATAACGCTCTAAACGGGCTGATGAATGCTCAGGTCCCTGACCTTCGTATCCATGAGGTAGTAACATGGTTAAACCACACAAACGTCCCCACTTTTGCTCGCCAGATGAAATAAACTGATCAAATACTACTTGTGCACAGTTAGCAAAATCACCAAATTGCGCTTCCCAAATAGTTAATCCCGCTGGCTCTGCTGTTGTATAACCATATTCAAAAGCTAATACGGATACTTCAGATAAAACAGAGTCATGAATATCAAATGGCCCTTGTCCTTCACGAACATTTTGTAAAGGCAAATACTGGCTAGCATCTTTTTGATTGTGTAAAACAGCATGGCGATGGAAGAAAGTTCCACGACCTACATCTTGTCCAGTTATGCGAACTCGTTTGCCGTCATTAACAATCGACGCATAAGCTAAGTTTTCTGCAAAACCCCAATCAAGTAGCTTCTCCCCTTTGGCCATCTTCACACGATCTTCATAAATTTTCTCAACACGAGAATGAACAGGGTGATCTGCTGGATAAGATGAAATAGATGCCGCTAACGCTTTCATGTCGTCGATAGACATTGATGCATCGTATGCGTCATCCCAGTTATGGCCTAAATAAGGTGTCCAATCTACTGAATGCTCAGTCATTGGGCGCCATTGTTCAACCGTACACTGTCCTTCATCGAGTAATTTTCGATAATATTCAGCTAATTCTTTTGATTTAGCTGTTGTAACAGAACCTTCAGCGTTTAATTTATCAGCATATAATTGGCGCGGTGTCGGATGCTTTTTAACTTTTTGATACATCAATGGCTGTGTTGCATTTGGTTCATCAGCTTCGTTATGCCCATGACGGCGATAACAAACTAAATCAATAACAACATCACGCTTGAATTTATTGCGATAATCTAAGGCAACTTGCGTTGCTAAAATAACCGCTTCAGGGTCATCACCATTCACATGCAATATTGGTGCTTGTACCATTTTTGCAATATCAGTACAGTACTCACCGCTACGTGTGTCTTGAGGATTCGATGTTGTAAAACCGACTTGGTTATTAACAACGATTCTAATGGTTCCTCCCACTTTGAAAGCACGTGCTTGTGACATGTTAAAGGTTTCTTGAACAACACCTTGGCCTGCAATAGCAGAGTCACCATGAATGGTAATTGGCAAAACCATATCGCCTTGATCACATCCACGTCTGTCTTGGCGAGCACGAACCGAACCAATAACAACAGGATTGACAATTTCAAGGTGTGAAGGGTTAAAAGCAAGCGCTAAATGAACATTCCCCCCTGGTGTGACGAAATCAGATGAATAGCCTTGGTGATATTTTACATCACCAGAACCTAATGCTTCATCGTGCTTGCCACCGAATTCGTCAAATAATTTGCTTGGATTTTTCCCCATAACGTTAACAAGAACATTTAAACGACCACGGTGAGCCATACCAATAACCACTTCTTTGGTTCCGTGGCTACCTGCTCTTGTGATCAATTCTTTTAACATTGGGATAAGCGCGTCGCCGCCTTCTAATGAAAAGCGTTTAGCGCCTGGAAATTTAGCCCCTAAGTATTTTTCTAACCCGTCAGCAGCAATCAAGCCTTTCAATACTTCTTCTTTTTCAGCAACAGTCAACTTTGCCTGTGACTGAACAGACTCTAAACGATCTTGTATCCATCGTTTTTCGCTGGTTGAAGTAATGTGCATATATTCTGCACCAATTGAACCACCATAAGTTTTTCTTAGTGCTTTGTATAAATCACCAAGTTTCATCGTATCTTGCCCTACGGCAAACGATCCAACGTTAAACTCTTTATCAAAATCATTTTCTGATAATTCATGATGAGATAGCTGCAAATCACGTACTTTGCCACGCTTCCAAAGTCCTAGTGGGTCTAAATTAGCGTTTTGATGTCCGCGAAAACGAAAGGCATTAATTAATTGAAGTACTTTCACTTGCTTTGCATCGCCACCAGCAGAAACGACGACTGTTTTTTGGTTTTGCTTAGCGAGTTCTTTAAATTCTTCTCTAATTGCAGAGTGACGATATTCGACATCACTGCCTTCAATTTTTGGAAGTTGTTGAAATACTTCGCGCCATTCTGCAGAGACAGATTGCGAATTATCTAGGTAAGATTCGTACAATTCTTCAATATAAGCGGCGTTAGCACCGTTTAAATGGGAAGACTCTAACCAAGCCTTCATTACACCTTCTGGCATTGCCTGTTCCTTTATGGGATAAAAGCAATAAAAAATTAAATAATAATCATTTGTATGTCAATTAGACTAAAGGTCTATATGAATTTCAAATGATGACTACACCGGTCAACAAAATTGCAAAATACTCCTCAGAGTATTTTGCCCTTTCATCCAATCTACTCGACTATACAGCTCGAGAAAGTAGCATCGACTTAATATGGCCGATTGCTTTTGTTGGGTTTAATCCTTTCGGACAAACATCAACACAGTTCATAATACCGTGACAACGGAATACGCTATAGGCATCTTGTAAACCATCTAAGCGCTCTTCAGTAGCTGTGTCTCGGCTATCAATTAAGAATCGATATGCATGTAATAAACCTGCTGGGCCAACGAACTTGTCTGGGTTCCACCAAAAAGATGGACAAGATGTTGAACAACAAGCACATAAGATACATTCATACAAACCATCTAATTGCTCACGCTCTTCTGGCGATTGTAAATGTTCACGCGCTGGCTGATTTTTACCATCGTTGATCAAGTATGGTTTAATTTTTTCATATTGATTATAAAACTGAGTCATATCAATAATTAAATCACGAACCACAGGTAAACCAGGTAATGGGCGTAATACAATTTTGCTCGCTTTAAGTTCAGATAAAGGCGTAATACATGCAAGGCCATTTTTGCCATTCATGTTTAAAC
>DAINNQ010000207.1:0-5140 GCA_036735825.1 Alteromonadaceae bacterium
ATAAATAATATTAATATCCCAGCGATGGCATCACCTTTTACAAATTTACTGGCACCATCCATCGAACCATAAAAGTCAGCTTCATTAGTAACTTCAATACGACGCTCTCTTGCTTCATCTGCATTGATAAAACCAGCATTCAAATCGGCATCAATCGCCATTTGTTTACCCGGCATAGCATCTAAAGTAAAACGAGCGGTTACTTCTGCAATTCGGCCTGCACCTTTTGTGACAACAACAAAGTTAATGATGATCAAAATAATGAAAACAACTAAACCGACAGCATAGTTACCGCCGATAACCACAGAGCCAAATGCTTCTATCACTTTACCTGCGGCATCAGGCCCTTCATGACCTTCAAGTAAAACCACACGCGTACTAGCAACGTTTAATGCTAAACGTAAAATAGTCGCAATCAACAACACCGCAGGAAAAGAACCAAATTCAAGCGGTTTTAAGGTATAAACCGTGATAAGTAATACCACCAACGAAAGAGCGATATTAAATGAAAATAAGATATCCAACAGAAACGCAGGCATTGGCAAAATCACCATACCTAACGCTGCCATCACCAATATTGGCGTTCCAAGACCAGATAAGGCACTGAATTTCTTTTGTTTTAATTGATTGAAATGAGCTGCTAGTTGCATTTAATCTACACGATAATAATTTGACGCATACACTAAAATTGCAATTGTTATACCAAGTAGAGTTATTTTATTAGCCGTTGTTTAAGCCTTTACATTAATATTTATAATCGTCAGGAATTGGCAAGTTTTTGGCTAATGGGATAGGACGTTTACTTTTGCCTTTTTTATGTTCATTTAATTGAAAGATAAAAGCGAGTACTTGCGCTACAGCGGCAAACAGTTCTTCTGGAATATCTTCATTCACCTCAGCGGTATAATATAGAGATCGAGCGAGAGCAGGCGAAGCGATAATTTCAACGCCATGCTCTTTGGCAATAGTGCGAATATGCATGGCCATTTCATCAATTCCTTTGGCAACCAACTGCGGAGCACCGCCTTTAGAAACATCATATTTTAACGCGACGGAATAATGTGTAGGGTTAGTAATCACCACATCAGAATTTGGCACTTCTTGCATCATTCTTCGCTGTGAAATTTCATATTGTGTACGTCGGATCCGGCCTTTGTTTTCAGGGCTACCTTCAGCATTTTTATGCTCGTCTTTCACTTCTTGCTTAGACATTTTTAATTGTTTGGTGTGATCCCAAACCTGATAGGGTGCATCAACAGCAACAATGATGATTAATGATAAAGCTAATGCTAAAAACATCCATAAGAGCAGATCAACTGCATGAGCGAAATTAAGCGGTATCGCTTCAATACTAAGTGATAGGATTTGGTCAAATAAGCTGGTTAATAATAAGTAGGCAGAAATAAAAACAACAAAAAACTTTAATATTGATTTGATTAACTCAACGTAGGCTTTCATGCCAAACATACGTTTAAAGCCAGCAATAGGCGACATTTTACTTGGTTTGGGCTTCATTGCTTCCCAAGAAAAATTAAAACCGCCAAGCAAAGTATTGCCAATAAAGGCTGCTAGCATAATGATGGCAAACATCCATGCAAGCGGTGTAAACATTAAAGAAGCGCTTGCGCTAACAATAGCAAATAATGCATTTACATCCATGATTTCTTGGCGAGATAACGAAAACTGACTTTTCATGATTGCTGATAAACGTTCAACTAATGAATTCCCCACTAACATCAAAGCAATCGCGCTACCGACTAGCACAAACATAGTACCGAGATCTTTTGAACGAGCGATTTGACCTTTTTTTCTCGCGTCTGCTAATTTTTTCCCGGTCGGTTGTTCGGTTTTTTCACCGCTATCAGACTCTGCCATTAGGGTGTTCCACAATCGATAAGGTAACAGCTAAAATCCAGCGCTCGTTGCCATTGCGCCTCAAAATGCGTGAGAAAATTCCCCATGGTCAGCCACATGATCAGCAAGCCAGAACACATGGTAATAGGAAAACCAATCGCAAAAATATTTAATTGCGGAGCAGCACGAGTCATAATACCGAATGAGAAATTGATTAAAAGCATAGCAGTCAAAGGCGCCATAGCTAATGACAAAGCGGTAGCAAACATCCAGCCGCCCCACTCAACAATTTCTTTAAACTTCATCGCATTAAAGCTTTCCAACGGGATTGGTAGTGTATCGAAACTGGCAACCACATAATGTAAATACGCCAAATGTCCGTCCATCACCCAAAAAAGCAGTGAAGATAAAATAAGGAAAAACTGTCCAACCGCCGGTACGTTCATACCACTGGCAGGATCGACTAAAGACGCAAAACCTAAACCTGTTTGCATGGCAATAATTTGTCCCGCCATAGTAAAGGTATTAACAACCATAATAGTGACAGTGCCAAGCATGACACCAATAATAGTCTGTTCGACAATCAATAATGAGGTTTGCAGTGAAAACAAATTACCCACTTGTGTTGGCGGAATGGCTGGCATGATGGCGATGGTAATAGCAATAGATAAAAACAGTTTGATACGTTTAGGAATAGCCTTAGCGCCAAAACCAATCATTGACATGATCAACGCAGAAACGCGTGCTAAGGGTAGCAAAAAATCTGCTAAATATTGATTAATGACTGATTCAGTAAATTCCATCAGCGGCTGACCTAGTTAGCTCACAACACTGGGGATACTGCCAATTAATCGGATAGAATAATCCATCAATTTTTGTACTAACCAATGTCCGCCGAAAATAAGTGATAACAATGTTACAATCAAGCGAGGTAAAAAACTTAAGGTTTGTTCGTTAATTGAGGTAGCTGCCTGAAAAACGGCAACAATTAAACCAACAATTAAACTAGGGATGATAACGGCACTCACTAAGACAATCACTAAAAAGAGAGCATCTCGTAATATGTCTACAAAGACCTCTGGACTCATTAGGTTGCTCCCATGCCATAACTGGTTGCAATGGTGCCAATCACTAAATTCCAGCCATCAATAAGCACAAATAACATTAATTTAAACGGCAACGAAACAATCATTGGTGATAGCATCATCATACCCATTGCCATAAGAATACTGGCAACTACTAAATCAATGATCAAAAAAGGAATAAATAACATAAAGCCAATTTGAAAAGCGGTTTTTAACTCACTAATAACAAAAGCAGGAATGATCACTGTCATCGGTAAATCAGTAGGTTTATCAACATCAACGATCCCCGCCATTTGCGCTAAGGTATCGAGATCTTTCAATCTTGTTTGTTCGAGCATAAACGCGCGCAAAGGGACTTTTGCTACATCTATCGCTTCTACTGACGTCATTTGTTCTGCTAGATAGGGCTGAATAGCCGTTTCGTTAATCTTGTTATAAACCGGCGTCATAATAAACATGGTCATGAATAAAGTCAGACCAATCACTACTTGGTTAGAAGGCGTTTGTTGTAGGCCAAATGCCTGTCTTAAAATCGCCATGACAACAACGATTCGAGTAAATGAAGTCATCATGATCACAGCAGCTGGAATAAACCCTAGCGCAGTCATGAAAATAAGAATTTGTAGTGTTACAGAATATTCTTGTGAACCATCAGGGTTTGTTGTCAGTTTCAGCGCTGACATGGTGAGGTCGTCAGCGGCATGAGCACCAGCAGTTAACATGAGCAAAACACACGCAATTAATAAAAATAAGAACAATGGTAAGGAACGATTTTTATTAATACTTTTAAGCATTAGATTGTGCTCTACTTTTCTTTGGTTAAATTGCTGTTGGCTATAGAATTATTGCTTAAATCAGTTTTAGTTGGTTTGGCAAAAAAGCGATTAACAGTTTGCGCTAAGTCTTGCGATATCGGCTCACCTATTTTTAATGGTGTTGCTAACGGTTTAATTAACGACACTTGCTGGCTTGTGACTGCAAGTAACAACTGCTCTTCACCGACTTGGACAACGACTAGCTTTTCTTTATGCCCTAATGCCAAGCTAGAAATCACGCGCATACCTGCTACGGATTTATTAACAAAATTAAATTTCTTTAAAACCCAAGCACTAACAACAATCAGCATCAGCACCATTAAAAGAGAAGTGATCATACTGAACGAATCTAAATTAACATTGGCATGCTTACCTACTTCAACGAGCTCTTCCTGTGCGAGGCTGTTGACAGAAAAACTGAGTGAAGAAAGTAAAATGAAAAATTTCATGTCAACCTTTTGCGTTGTTAATACCATTTAAATTCAAATATAAATGTTAGCTAACGAAAAATTATTTAAGCTTTTTAATGCGCTCAATTTGGCTAATAACATCGGTTAAACGTATACCAAACTTGTCATTTACCACAACAACTTCACCATGGGCTATCAGCGTGCCGTTAACCAAAACATCTAATGCTTCACCAGCAACACGATCTAACTCTACCACTGAACCTTGGTTAAGCTGTAGTAAGTTACGAATACTAATATGACTGCGACCAACTTCCATAGAAATGGTCACAGGGATATCTAAAATCGCGTCTAATTTACGTTGCTCTTCACCAGAAATTGGCGCTTGTGTTTCATGCAATTCGTCTAATTCTACGGCTTCAGCTCCGCCTGATTCAGCAACAGCTTGTTCATCCATTGCTTCATCCCACATGCTCAAATCTTCATTTTCATTCTCTGTTTCGTCACTCATGCTTTTGCCTCTAATACTTAAATTTCTAACTTTTCACTTTTTACACGAAATAAACTAATACTCTAAATCATCTTCTAAAAGATGTAGCTCGGCATCACTATCTAAACGTTTGCCGCCTTTGGTTAATATGGTTAGTTCATTTTTCACTGATTCTGGACGTTTAATTTTCTCTTTAATTTGTAACGCTACATGTTCCCTACTCTTACCTAATTTCGCTCTAAAACTTGGTAATCCTTCGATCAACACTGTGATATGTTCAGGCATTTCAATAGGAATAATATCGCCAGCTTCTAAATTCATAATTTTAGATAAGGGTAAATCGACTTCTAAAAATTTCGTCGATAACTCTACGGGAACATCTAATATTTCATCACGTAATGCTTTAGACCAACGCATGTCCGTGTCTTCTTTATCACTTTGCACACCTGCATCAAGCAATTCACGAATAGGTTCTAACATTGAATACGG
>DAINNQ010000208.1:0-5139 GCA_036735825.1 Alteromonadaceae bacterium
GACCATAACAAGCGTGTGCCATGACCAGAGCTTGCATTGTCATGGAATTTTCTTCCATAAGATATGAAATACACGGGTCTGAATTTATTACAATTTCATACGCCAGACCCATTTGACCGCGTTTGTAGTTTTGTTCGGTTTGTATAAATTTTTTGCCAAAGGTCCAGTGATTATAACCAATAGGCATACCAACCCCTGCATAGGCATCCATCATTTGTTCCGCTGTTATCACTTCAATTTGATTCGTGTAAGTATCTAAGCGATAAAACTCAGCAATGCGTGCTATTTCAGTTTGATATTGTTCAAGTAATTCGAATGTCCAGTCAGGGCCATCGGATAACATTTTCTTTTTCTTGACCATGCTCACTCCCTTTTATCGAATTAGGCGACTTTTCTACCATTCTTTTTAAATAACTCTCTAAAAACAGGATAAATATCTTCAACTGTTTTAATGTGCTGCATGGCAAAATGGTTATTCGTTTTCGCTACTTGTAAGTAATATTGCCATAGCGTTTGGTGTGCTCTTTGCGTGATCTCTATATAAGCAAAATATCTTGATAATGGCAGAATTTTTTCGGCCATCAGTTGGCGACAATATGGAGAATCGTCAGCCCAATTATCACCATCAGAAGCTTGAGCACCGTAAATATTCCACTCCCTTGGGTTATACCTGTCGTTTATCACTTTGATCATAAGCTCAAGGGCACTTGAAGCTATAGTTCCACCTGTTTCCTGAGAATAAAAAAACTCTTGCTCATCGACTTCTTTGGCTTGGGTATGATGTCTGATGTAAACCACATCAATGGTTTTATAAGTGCGCGTTAAAAATAAATACAATAAAATATAAAATCGTTTAGCAATATCTTTGGTTGCTTGATCCATCGAACCAGAAACATCCATTAAACAAAACATGACCGCTTTTGATGTAGGAACGGGCTGTTTCGCATAATTACGAAAGCGTAAATCAAAGGTATCAATAAACGGAACTTTGGCTATTTTTTCTTTAAGTTGTTTTATTTGTGCTTTTAACGTTTTGATTTCTTTAACGTGATCAAGTTTGTCTAATTCTAAAGCTTGTAGTTCATTTTCTAACGCATTCAGGTTACTGCGTTTTGACGAAGTCATTGCGATTCGTCTAGCAATTGACCCTTGTAATGATTTTACAATATCAATGTTTGCAGGAACGCCTTCGGCGCAAAAACCAGAACGTACAGTTTTATAATCTATCAATTTATCAAACTTATTTTTTTCGAGATTAGGTAATTCAAGATCTTCAAAAAGAAGATTTAAATACTCTTCTTTTGAAATAGAGAAAACAAAATCATCATCGCCTTCTCCTGAATTACTTGCTTCTCCTTGACCACTACCTTGACCTTGTTGTTGAGGAGGGCGATTAACTCTATCACCTTCACTGTATTGATCATTACCAGGGTGAACCCTATCTTTAACGCCTCCTTTGCCTTGATGAAAAACAGGTTCACTTAAGTCTTTTTTAGTAATAGTAATACTCTCGCCGCTATCAACATCAGTGACACCACGTTTATTGACAGCTTGTTCCACAGATTTTTTTATTTGAGATTTATAGCGACGAATAAATCGTTGACGATTTACCGTACTTTTATTTTTGCTATTGAGTCTTCTATCGATAAAATTGGCCATGCTTAGTACCTCGTTAAAGCGTTATTAGGCTTTATCTTTAAGAAGATTTTCTAACGCGTAAATACCACTCAGATAAAAGGCGAACTTGTTTTCTGGTATAACCTTTACTCATCATACGTTCAACAAAGTCGTCATGTTTTTGTTGGTCGTCGTTCGATGTTTTGGTGTTAAATGAAATAACAGGTAATAAATCTTCGGTATTTGAGAACATTTTCTTTTCAATAACGGTGCGTAATTTTTCATAGCTAGTCCAAATAGGGTTTTTACCGTTATTGTTGGCTTTTGCACGAAGTACAAAATTGACGATTTCATTACGAAAATCTTTAGGGTTACTTATGCCCGCTGGCTTTTCGATTTTTTCTAATTCATTGTTTAATGCTTCACGATCAAATAATTGCCCTGTTTCTGCATCACGGTATTCTTGGTCTTGGATCCAAAAATCTGCATATGTGACATAACGATCAAAAATATTTTGTCCGTATTCTGAGTACGATTCTAAATAAGCGGTTTGAATTTCTTTACCAATAAACTCAATATATTGAGGTGATAAATAGCCTTTGATAAATTCTAAATAGCGCTCAGCGGTTTCTTTAGGTAGCTGTTCTCTTTCTATTTGTTGCTCAAGCACATAGAACAGGTGCACAGGGTTTGCGGCAACTTCTAAATGATCGAAATTAAACACGCGCGATAAAATTTTAAACGCAAAGCGAGTTGATAACCCAGACATTCCTTCATCTACACCTGCGTAGTCTTTATATTCTTGATACGATTTAGCTTTAGGATCTGTGTCTTTTAAACTTTCGCCATCATACACGCGCATTTTTGAATAAATACTTGAATTTTCTGGATCTTTTAATCGCGACAACACACTAAACTGAGCGAGTGTTTCTAAAGTATCAGGTGCGCATTGAGCTTTTGATAATTCACTGTTTTCTAATAATTTTTGATATATTTTGACTTCTTCAGAAACTCTCATACAGTAAGGCACTTTAACAATATAAACTCGGTCTAAAAAGGCTTCATTATTTTTATTGTTTCTAAAAGTTTGCCACTCAGATTCATTGGAATGCGCGAGCAATATGCCACTAAAAGGTAGGGCAGACAGACCTTCGGTTGGGTTATAGTTTCCTTCTTGCGTTGCCGTTAACAGTGGGTGAAGCACTTTAATTGGTGCTTTGAACATTTCTACAAATTCCATCACCCCTTGGTTAGCACGACAAAGCGCGCCAGAGTAACTGTAAGCATCAGGATCGTTTTGCGCGAAGTGTTCAAGTTGGCGTATATCTACTTTACCTACTAATGCTGAAATATCTTGATTATTGTCATCACCAGGTTCGGTTTTAGCAATGGCGATTTGATCGAGTATGGAAGGATATACTTTGACTACTTCAAATTTACTGATATCTCCTTTGAATTCATGCAATCTTTTTGCAACCCAAGGCGACATTATCGTATTTAAATAACGTTCGGGTATTTTATAGTCATCCAATAAAATTTTGCCGTCGGCATGTTTATCGAATAAACAAAACGGGTGATCATTGAGAGGGCTGCGTTGCCCATCAGCACTTAACACGTAAATAGGCTCATTTTGCATAAGTGCTTTAAGTTTTTCTGCTAATGATGATTTTCCGCCACCTACCGGGCCTAACAAATAAAGAATTTGTTTTTGCTCTTCTAAGCCTTGCGAAGCATGTTTGAGATAAGAAACGATTTGTTCTATTGCTTCTTCCATTCCATAGAATTCTTTAAATGCAGGATAGCGAGCAATAACTCTGTTAGAGAAAATTCGACTGAGCCTAGGCTCTGTTGAAGTGTCCACCATTTCAGGCTCACCAATGGCTTTAAGTAGTCGCTCTGCCGCACTGGCATAAGCAAACTTGTCTTTGTGACAGATGTCTAAAAATTCTTGCACAGAGCATACTTCTTCTTGTGCTTGATCATAACGTGACTGAAAGTGCTGAAAAATACTCATAATCATCCCTCACAAATAGCAAATACTTTAAGGTGACGAAGATTAAGCTGAAAATTGATTGTCACACTTAAACTATTTATATAGACCCAGTAATTACCCTACTTATTACTAAGCTTAGTCTTTTTTTTTAAATGTGTAGTGAAAATAAAAAAAATAATTGTAACGGAAGTTGTTTTTTAAGAATGATTATCTTATTGATTTATATTAATAAGAAATAAAAAAGCCAGTGCAGGAACACTGGCTTAAAATAAATTAATCTAAAATGATTATGCGAAGTTTGCTGATGCAAAATCCCAATTTGCTAATGCCCAAAATGCTTCCATGTAGCTTGGACGTAAATTGCGGTAATCGATGTAGTAAGCATGTTCCCATAAATCAACAGTAATGATTGGTGTTACACCTTCTTCTGTTAAAGGCGTTGCAGCGTTTGATGTGTTAACAATAGCTAAGCTTCCATCTGCATTTTTAACTAACCAAGTCCAGCTAGAGGCAAAGTTGTTTATTGCACTGTCAGTGAATTTGGCTTTAAATTCAGCGAAAGATCCAAAGCTTGCGTTGATAGCGTCAGCTAAAGCACCTGTTGGCTCACCACCGCCGTTTGGACTTAAACTATTCCAATAGAATGTATGGTTCCAAATTTGAGCCGCATTGTTGAAAATACCAGCAGAAGAAGTTTTTACGATATCTTCTAATGATTTACCTTCAAATTCAGTACCTTCAATTAAACCGTTTAGTTTAACAACATATGTATTGTGATGTTTGCCATAGTGATACTCTAAAGTTTCTGCTGAAATGTGTGGTGCTAATGCATCTTGTGCATAAGGTAATGCAGGTAATTCAATTGCCATTATATTCTCCCGGAATTAAGTAGAATTATTTATTTTGCCCAAAAATAAAGAAGTAGTTTGCTTTTAGTAAAAACCAAGTAAAATACTCGGGTATTAAAAACTCTGCATAGTTTACCCAAAAATTTCGGTTTTGCCAGAGGATTTATCAAGGTTAAAAGTTTTAACTTAGAACATTTTAATTAATAGTGCTCATTGCATTGAATATTGTATCAAGCGTCACCATTATTTAATTCAATAAGTATTAAAATAGAGGTTTATATGGATACTATCGAACGCATCAAAGAACAAATCGCTGAAAATAGCGTTTTATTATATATGAAAGGGTCACCAAAATTACCGAGTTGTGGCTTTTCTTCTCAAGCATCTCAAGCGTTGATCGCTTGCGGCGAAAAATTTGCTTATGTCGATATTTTGCAAAATCCTGATATTCGCGCTGAATTACCAAAATACGCTGATTGGCCAACATTCCCACAATTATGGGTTGATGGTGAATTAGTTGGCGGCTGCGATATTATTATGGAAATGTATCAACAAGGTGAATTACAACCGTTAGTGAAAGCTGCGGCTGAGAAAAGTCAATCTGAAGAGTAAATTTATTTACTTTTATTGTTGAAAAATATCTTATTGCCTCAATACTTGTTGAGGTATTAGCTTATTAAA
>DAINNQ010000209.1:0-5135 GCA_036735825.1 Alteromonadaceae bacterium
TTCTTTCAGAGCAATACTTTTATGCTGGTTCTGATAGTGGAAATATCACAACTAAAGAACAAATGATCGAGAATTTAGAAAATGATAACTCAAAGATGTTAACCCCAATATTTGAAGATATAACGGTAAGATTTTATGAGGATATTGCTATTGTTAATGCAAAAGAAACCTTAATATTTATCAATGAAAACGCCGAAAAAACTGAAATTAAGCTTAATTTTACTGATATCTATCAAAAAAAAGATGGCAAGGTTCATACTTTATCAACACATAGTTCTCCAATAACAAAATAAAAGATAAGGCGTTAGTGTTTATTTCTTTTTAGCAATGTGAGCTGCACATCGTTAGTGTTGTTTTAATAGATATGACAAAGTGTTCTCACTTCTAAATTGAGATAATTTTGCTAAAAATTAGCGTTGTTAGACTATTCCACAGGGCAATAATCTACCGCTTCAATCACGCCATTTTTCTCTGTCATGTAACATTCATCAAGCAATGAACAATAACAAATAGTTAATGAGAGCTGGTGACGTGCTTGGTTGAGTTTTGACCAAAACATTTCGTCATTATTGCTTTTATCGATCGTGATGAACTGAAATTCAGACTGGCCAGCTAATATGGCATTGTCTGTAGGGTTTGTTATTGCATTAATGGTTTGTTTTTCGGGCGTGTTTTTTTCTAAGCAGCAGGCTAAATAAAAGCTATTCCAATTCGTGTAGTGATTACCTTGATATTTTAAGGTGATATTTTTGATGATGGCGGGGCCAATACCTGCATTTTTTAATATGAAACTAAGCGATTCTGTTTGAGTAGTCTCTTGCCAATTACCATGGGTAAATTGAATCAAAGGTAACGTCATCGCTTTAACTTGCCGTTCTGCTGCGTTAGCTTGTAAGTAGGTTGCATAAAACGAAGCCGCAGAAATGAATATCGCGCATAATGCTAAAATAAAATTCAGCCGTTAACTACTTATGCCTTGTCGATTATCGGTTAAATTTTTTGTGCTATCTAAATGTTCATTTGCCATTTTATTCTCAATAATTCTTATATAAATTAAAGGATTAACGATTTGTCTAAATTATTTTCAAATTAATTGTAATAAATTTGTTATTGCTAAGACTACATGGAGGACGTTTTATAAGGAAGAATAATATGAGAATAACTTGGAGACAATGGATAGCTTTAGCTGTGCTATCAACGAGCGTTAATGTTCAGGCTAATGAGCAAAACTTAACGATTGAAAACTGTCATGTCGACGGTATTAAACAGCAAATTCAATGTGGAAAATTAACCGTTCCAGAAAACTATCAACAGCAAGACGGTGAAAAAATTACCGTTAATTTTGTTGTGCTACCAGCAATTGATAACAGTGAAAATAAAGAGCCTTTAATGTTTTTAGCGGGAGGACCAGGTCAAGCGGCTGTGTCTTTAGCTGGAGGTTTATATAAAGCATTCAACGAGGTCAGAAAAACCCGCGATCTTATTCTAGTTGATCAACGAGGTACGGGTGAATCTCACCCATTGCAATGTGAAGATCTTGATGAGCAGGATGTTTATCAAACGAAATCGGATGATTTTACTGCTGAAGTAGTCAAACAGTGTTTAGCACAATTAACCGGTGATTTGAGCCAGTATAATTCAGAAAATGCTATTCGTGATTTTGATGCTGTTCGCGTGGCGTTAGGCCATGAAAAAATTGCCATTTATGGTGGATCATACGGCACACGAGCAGGTTTAGTGTATATGCGCATGTTTCCTGATTCATTAAGTGCCGTTATTCTTGACAGTGTTGGGCCAATTGAAGTGCCGATTGGTTTATTTGGCCAAAGCTCTGCGCGTTCATTTGCTATGCTTATTGACAATTGCCAAAAAGAGCCGAGCTGTCAGCAGGCATATCCCCAATTGTTAACAGAATTTAATCAAGTTGTGGCTCAGCTTGAACAAACGCCTTTAACGTTATCGATCCCACATCCTCGTTTAGGTACACAAACACCATTATTTGTCGATAAAGGTAAATTTTTATCTACAATATTTTCTCAACTTTACAGTGTTGAAGGTCGCTCATTAGTCCCTTTAATTATTCACCAAGCAGCTAAAGGTAATTATGCGCCTTTTGCTGGTTTAACTGCTGCTAGCGACAATGGTATGGAAATGTTTGTTGGCTTAACGTTTAACATTGTTTGTAATGAAGATATGCCAAAAGTGGCAGCAGATATGTTTACTGTTGATGCAAATAATCAGTTTTTTGGTGATACCAGCCATTTTGCTTGGAAAGTCGCCTGCCCTGAATGGCCACAATATCGTCCAAGTGCTGAATTTTATCAACCTGTGACGGCTGATATTCCAACCTTAATTATTTCAGGTGATCTAGATCCTGTCACCCCGCCTAGTAACGGTGATTATTCGGCTAAAACTATTCCAAATAACAAGCATATCGTCATGAAAAACAGCTCACACACGCCTGGTTCATCTGCTTGTGCTATTGGTATTTTTAGTGAGTTTTTAACTAAAAAAGATCCGAAAAATCTTGATGAAACGTGTTTGGAAGATATACCAGAAGAGTCATTTATGACTGGCTTAAACGGCGGAATATAAGGAAATAATGATGATAGAAGTTAATGATTTACATAAAAGTTTTAAGTCAAAGAAAAACACCGTTGTTGCGCTAGATGGGCTCTCTTTTCAAGCGAAAGATGGCGAGATAACGGGTATTTTAGGGCCAAATGGCGCAGGTAAAACCACCTGTTTACGCACATTATACGGTTTATTATCTGCCGACCAAGGATTTGCGACGATTGACGGCATCAAGGTTACAGAAAATCCGCTTGCGGCAAGAGCTAAACTCGGTATTTTTCCTGATAAATTCGGTTTATACGAGCGATTAACCGCTTATGAACAAATTGATTATTTTGCTAGCTTGCACGGGCTTCAAGGCCAAGCGAAAAAGCATGCGATTGAAACCATCATTGCTGATTTAGAAATGGAAGAGTTAGCACATCGTAAAACGGCTGGTTTTTCTCAAGGTCAACGCATGAAAGTGACCTTAGCACAAGCGTTAGTTCATCAGCCGCAAAATTTTGTTCTTGATGAACCAACCCGTGGTTTGGATGTGATGAGTACCCGAGTGTTGAGAAACTACCTCAGTAAATTTAAAGAAAAAGGCCATTGCATTTTATTTTCATCTCATGTCATGCAAGAAGTTGCCGCATTATGTGATCGGGTGATCATTGTGGCCAACGGCAAACTTGCTGCTCAAGGCACACCACAAGAACTTTGCGACTTAGCAGGTGAGAAACAATTAGAAGAAGCCTTTGTGAAATTGATCGGCTCAGATGAAGGAGTAGCAGCGTGATCCAGTTTAAAGCCTTATTAATAAAAGAACTGAAAGAAGCATTTCGTGACAAGCGAGCATTAATGGTTGCCTTAAGCATGGGCTTATTAGCCCCTGTGATGATCATGGTGATGTCGAAAACAATGATCCAAGACTTTGTCGATAACCCTGCTATTTATGTCAAATTCACTGGGGCAGAGCATGCGCCTAAATTGATCAAAGCGTTAAAAGACGAAAATATTTTATCGTTTGCTGATGTACCTGATGATGACAAGCGTATTTGGGAAGACAGAAATGTTGAAGTGATCATTGCTGATTCCTATGCAAAAGACATGGCCGACGGCAAACCCATCGATATTATTTTACGCGCTGATTTTAGTGAGAAATCGCTAAACTCGCCATTACGTCGAATAAAAGATGAAATTCGCAATTTTTCTATGGCTATTGGTTATAAGCGCCTGTTAGTGCGTGGCATTGACGTGAAATTGTTGCAACCGATTAAACTGCAAGAGCAAGACACATCATTACCCAGTAGTAACGCGATGATCATTACTTTAATGCTAGGTTTGTACTTAATGATGGGGGCATTTATTTCTGGGCAGTCTATCGCTATTGACACCAGTGCAGGTGAGCGCGAGAGAAATGTGCTAGAAATGTTACTTTGCCAACCTGTTAGTACGATAAAAATTGTTCTCGCTAAATTATTTTGCTCAAGCTTGATCGCGATAATTTCGGTCACTTTAATGCTCGTTTTGACCATGGTGTCGGTAAGTTTTGTTGATCTAACTAAAATTGGCGCAACCTTTAGCGTTGATGCTTTTACCTTTATCACCTTATTGTTGTTATTAATTCCGTTATGCTTTTTAGCGTCTTCGTTGCAATTGTTTTTTGCTTTTCAAGCGAAAACATTTAAAGAAGCTCAATCAACGGTTGCTATGTTAATCATGATCCCAACCATGGTACCAGTTGCGATGATGATCATGGACGATAAGCCTGTTTGGGCAGAGTGGGCGCCAATTTCGGGGCAATCTTTGCTGATGGAAGACTTGTTTAAAGGGTTACCCATAGATTGGATGGCGTTTTTAGTGGCGACAGGTGCAACCTTGGCATTAACGATTGGTTTAGTGATGACTTTAGCGAAAAAACTCACTTCTGAAAAAGTCGTGATGTCGTTAAGTTAAATACAGGTGAGTGGTTGTTTCTAATGATTAACTCGGTAGAATTCACGTTACAACAAGATCGTTTTAAAACGACACATGCTAAAAGTGCGAGTTTTTCATTGAGCAATTCATTAGAACACCAAGAAATTTTTACCCAATGGATGACGGAGCATGATAAATTGCTTCGTCATATCATCACAGGTTTTGAAGCAAAGCCTGCAATTCAAGATGAATTATTTCAAGAAATAGCGTTAAATATTTGGCGTGCTTTGCCTAAGTTTCGTCATGATGCTGCCGTTAAAACCTTTGTGGCCCGTATTGCCCATAATGTTTTAGCAACCCATGTCGCCAAAGCGGTCAGAACCGTTAAAGCGGATCATGATATTACGCAAGTGCCGATTGACGCTGAACGAGATGTTACTCAACCCACCCCGTTTCAATCACTGGATCAAAAGCAACGTCAACAGCGTTTAGCACAAGCCATTCGTAAACTAAACCTTGAACAGCAACAAGTGATCACTTTGGCACTAGAGGGCATGAGTTATCAAGAAATTTCCGACGTATTATCTATTACTACCAATTTGGTTGGTGTGCGCTTACAGCGAGCAAAAGCAATGCTGACTCAGTTATTGGAGGTTGTATGA
>DAINNQ010000210.1:0-5134 GCA_036735825.1 Alteromonadaceae bacterium
ATATTAAATGCGCTTTTTAACGGTTATTAGATAACAAAAAAAGCTGGTGCGTTAACTATTAGTTTTTTATTGCGGATATTGTATTGATACCCATTAGATGAAAAATTGTAACATTCCATCCTCACTTTCACGTTAATTATAACAAGAAATGAAGTGTTTTCTGTAGCCATAACGCTATAAATTTCACTGCTTTATTGAAATAAAAAAGGAATAACAATGAATTTTGTTAAATTTGTTCTTTTATTACTGAGTTGTAGCATTTTTTCACTGCAAGCTTTTAATAATTTTGATGACTTTATAAAAGAAAAAGAGCTAAAAGCAGGCTATTTTTCTTTTTATTATGACAATGAAACGGGCAATGTTTATCTCGAAGTAGATAAGTTTGAACAAGAGTTTTTGTTTCAAAGTTCCATGCCATTTGGCATAGGGTCAAACGATATCGGCTTAGATCGTGGCCAATTAGGTGAAACACGTTTAGTGCAATTTGAGCGAGTGGGCGAGAAGGTTTTTCTTCGACAAAAAAATACCTATTATCGCGCCAATAGTGAAAATGCTTTAGAAAAAAAAGCGGTGAATGAAGCCTTCGCAAGTTCAATTATTTGGGGCTTTAAAGTCAGCGCTAGCAGTGATGATGACGAAAAAGTGCTGATCGACTACACGCCATTTCTCTTGTCTGATATTCATGGTATTTCAGATCGATTAAAAAGTAGAAAGCAGGGCAATTTCAGTGTCGATGCAAGCCGCAGTGGCTATTATGCAGCGCGCAGTAAAGCTTTCCCTGAAAATACAGAATTAGAAGCAACAGTGACGTTTAAAGGTAGCGGTGCTGGCGAATATTTGCGTTCTGTGACGCCTGATGAAAGTGCAATCAGCGTGAATTTACATCACTCACTAATTAAGCTGCCTGACAATCAGTATCAAGCAAGAGCATTTCACCCTTATAGCGGTTTTATGGCAATGAGTTTTGCTGACTATGCAACAGAGATTGACCAACCGTTAGTTCAGCGAGTTATACCTCGTCATCGTTTAACTAAAAAAGACCCAAACGCTAAGGAGAGCGAGGCGGTTGAGCCTATTGTTTATTATTTAGATGCAGGTGTTCCAGAGCCTGTTCGTAGTGCTTTGCTTGAAGGTGCGCGTTGGTGGGATCAAGCGTTTGCTGAAATAGGTTATAAAAATGCCTTCCAGGTGAAAATATTACCTGAAGATGCTGATCCTATGGATGTGCGGTACAACGTAATTCAATGGGTACACAGAGCAACGCGTGGTTGGTCATATGGTTATTCGGTCGTTGATCCTCGCACAGGCGAAATTATCAAAGGCCATGTAACATTAGGTTCATTACGTGTACGCCAAGATTATTTAATTGCTCTAGGGTTAACCTCTCCCTTTTCAACAGAAAATACTGATACTTCTGCCATGAAAGAGATGGCTTTAGCACGCATTCGTCAATTATCTGCACATGAAGTAGGCCATACATTAGGTATTGCGCATAACTTTGCTGCAAGTACGAATGATCGTGCGTCAGTGATGGATTATCCACATCCGCTGATAGAATTACACAATGGTGAAATCGATTTATCTAACGCTTATGATGACAAAATAGGCGAATGGGATAAACATGTGATCGCATATGGATATGCAGATGTTAAAGCGGAGAATGAAAAAAATCATTTAGCGCAAACGATAAAATCAGCTCAAGATAAAGGGCTAGGGTATATTTCTGATGCCGATGCTCGCCCTAAATCAGGAGCTCATGGTGATGCCCATTTATGGGACAATGGTAAAAATCCTGCCGAAGAATTAACACGCGTATTGAAAGTACGTGCCAAAGCGTTGAGTGATTTTGGCATTCATAGCATTCCAGTTGGTACACCGTTGTCTGAAATAGAAACGGTATTAGTGCCTATTTATAATTTTCATCGTTATCAAGTTGAAGCTACGGCTAAATTGATTGCCGGATTAAATTATCAATACCAAGTTCGTGAGCAAGATTTTACCAATCAATTATCTGTGGTTGACGGAAAAAGTCAGCATGCTGCACTTACTGCTTTGATCCAAACATTATCACCTAAGGTGCTGACATTACCTCAACATATTGTCGATTTGATCCCACCTAAAGCTTATGGCTATTACCGCGATCGTGAAAGCTTTACCAGTATGGTTGGCTTAGCATTTGACCCCGTTTCAGCTGCACAAGCGAGTGCTAAACATACTTTATCAATCTTGCTTAATGCTGAGCGACTAGCGCGTTTACAGCAACAAGCGATGATTAATGATGACATTCCATCAATCGATTATTTACTCTCTGCCATTATCAAAGGCACGTTGAAAAACACGAGTAGCCAAGGCTTAGAGGTTTTAGTTCAGCAGCGTGTTAACCAGCAATTGGTTGAACATTTATTAGCGCTTTGGCATCAAAAAGAAGTGGTGACTGAAGTCAGAGCTGAGATTTTTGTCAGTTTAAAGTCACTGCAAGCTTGGTTAAAAGACCATGCTAGTGCTAGAAAATATAAGCCGTTTAAGGCGCAATTTACGCTGTTAGCAGAACAAATTTCTTATAGTTTGCAGCACGACAAAATGAACACGCCGGCTGCTATTATTAATATGCCTCCAGGATCGCCGATAGGTAACTAAAATTAAAAGTTAAAGTTAAAGTTAAAGTAAAAGTAAAACAGAAGTTTTAAAAACATTTAGCAAAAATCAACAAAGCCAGAGCAAAGCATCTTCGCCAATCTTCACAAATATGAGTCAAGGTAGGTGAAGAAGCTTTGCTTAAAGGTGCTTTTCTTAATGGTGATTTAGGAGTGGCGGAAAAGTAGGTATTTACTATTCTTTATAAACACCTTTGGGGTTTTAAGTTAAGTAGTCCTGTATTTTTAGAAAAGCCTGTAGCTTTTGTGCTGCACTTAAGTGGTCACTATCATGATAAAGCGCTTGTTATTGTCATTGCTTGTTTTTATTGGTTTTCAAGTACAAGCAATCAATGTTGTTTTAGTTAATCCAACGGCCAAAGAAGAAACCTTCTGGGCTTTAATTACCCAATTAACGCAAGAAGCCGCGAAAGATTTATCGATAAATTTAACGGTTTATTATTCTGATAGTCACCGTGTTATTCAATCCGAACTGATCACACAAATTGTGACGGGAAAAAACAAACCCGATTTTCTTATTTTTTTGCCTTATGGGGGAAGTATTCTTCGCTCATTTGATGCGCTGGAAAAATCAAAAACGCCATTTGTGACACTTGAAAGAGTGTTTGATATTAAGCGCGTCAGTCATATCGGAAAACCACAAGAAGTCTATAAATATTGGTTAGGTGAAATTTATAATGACAATGTCAAAGCAGGCACATTATTAGCAAACCGTTTATATGAAATTGCCCTTGAAAAGCACATTAAAACGGATGCGTTTACAGCGATTGCACTTAATGGTGATTATTATGCCGAGGCGATTGATCGCGCTGAAGGTTTCTATCGTTCTTATATCGCGAAAGACGATGTCATCATTAGTAAAATCATTCCGCTGAGTTGGAACAGAAAAAACGCTAGTGATCGCTTTTTAAAACTCAATGAAAGATATGAAAAAAGCGACATTATTTGGTCAGCTTCAGACCAAATGGCATTAGGGGTATTAGATGTTGTCGAGCAAACGGGCCTTGAGCCTAACAAAGATTTTGTTATTGGTGGCTTTGATTTGATCCCCGAAGCTATTCAAGCGATCCATGATGGGAAAATGACAGCATCCATTGGTGGACATTTTCTTCAAGGTGTTTGGGCATTAATTAAGATTTATGATTATCACCAAGGCATAAAAAATGTCTTTAAAAAAGGTGATGTCACTGCCTATGTTCAGTCGTACATTGTTGATCACACCAATATTGATAAATATATTATTTTGGCGAAAGAAAATGATTACGCAAAAATCGACTTTGCTGAGTTCTCCTTAACACATCAAAAAAGCAAAGATGCAGATGACTATCAGCTTAATTTAGAAAATTATGTTGAAAAGCTTATTGTGTCGCAAAAGTGAGTGGACACTACTGAACTTCTTAAAGCAATACAGTTAGAAAACCAAAGTAAGATAAAAAGCGGCTAAGGGGGAAGGATCCCTTAACCGCAGTGCAAATGGCACATAAAAAATGTGCAAGTACACAAAAACCATTGTTCATCTTTAAGCTAAGTCGTTTTATGAGTCAGGCTATTTTTCATTGTTAGCCATTTTGCTCGTTGGCCTGGCTTGGCTAACATCACCAAATTGCCAAGAATAATGAAAACAAAACCAGCGAAGGTATATTCACTCCAAGTGAAATTTTCTACCAAGGTTGAAATAACCACAGCGACAGCGGGAAACATAATGGTGGCATAGGAAGCTTTATGCGCACCGATATTGTTTAGTAGCGTTAAATAACAACCAAACGCGATGACTGAACCAAAAATAGATAAAAAAAGTAACGATGCGATATAACTTGTTGACAGAGAAAAAGTAAAACTCGTGCCAGTTGCTATCGCGATTATCGTCATAAATACCGCGCCATAAAACATTCCCCATGTATTCGCTGCCATCACTGGAAGGTTTAAGGTTTTGTTTTTAATGGAAAGCATATTGCCAGCAGAGGCGAGAAAAGTACCCAAAACAGATAAGCCAAGCCCTATCAGAGTTTCTTTACTGACACTGACATCATTCAGATCAAGCCAAAACATGGTAATAATGCCTACGGTTCCAAGGGTTCCGCCAATATATGCTTGGCTATTCAGAGGGGTTTTAAACCAAATGCGAGCATTAATCATGTTAAAGGCAAGGAGCAATGAACATGCAATGCAAGTGAGCGCAGAATTAATATATTGCTGAGCATGATAAATAAAATAATAGTTGCTACCAAATAAGCACAAGCCAAACAAAGCCATTTGAAAATGTTGTTTACGGGTAAAAGTTAGGTTTATTTTTTTGATGCGGCAGAAAATAAACAGCACTAATGAAGCCAAACCAAAACGATAAATAATCGAAATTACTGGTGGCACCTCTCCTAACTGGAATGTTATCGCGATCCAAGTGCTTCCCCAGATCAACACGATAACGAGATATAACAGTAAATTATTCATTTTTGTTCTATCGTCCTAATCGCATTGGCAAA
>DAINNQ010000211.1:0-5124 GCA_036735825.1 Alteromonadaceae bacterium
CGTCTATGCTTATTTATAGACAGATTGTAAATACGTATAAGTGTCAAATAATAGACAGTTATCTTAATATGTTATGTACTATCAAGAATTGTGCCTTTTAATGAAATAAAAATTAGAAGGCTGGATTTTGTAAGAGGTTTTTATGGCAGGAATTTTAGATTCAGTAAACCAGCGTACTCAACTAGTTGGTCAAAATAGGCTTGAGTTGTTGTTATTTAAATTAGTTGGTCCCCAACGATTTGGTATCAATGTATTTAAAGTGCGTGAAGTTATGCCTTGTCCTCGACTTACGACATTACCCAAACAAGATAAGTTTATTAAAGGTGTTGCTCATATACGTGGTCAAACTATCTCTGTTATCGATCTTAGTAAATCTACTGGTGGTCCAGAAATCATTCCTGATGAAAATTCATTTGTGATCATTGCTGAATACAACCGAAGCGTGCAAGGATTTCTTGTTGCAGGAGTTGAACGAATAGTAACGCTTAGTTGGCAAGATATTATGCCGCCTCCAGAAGGCGCAGGTAAATCGAGTTATTTAACTGCGGTTACAGAAATAGATAAAGAAATGGTATCTATTTTAGATGTTGAAAAAATCTTGAATGAGATCAGCCCTGTATCAACAGAACTCAGTGCAGATGTTATCGACAGCAATGTAGGTAAAAGTATTGGCGAAAGAGTTATCATGATCGCTGATGATTCTACTGTTGCTCGCAATCAAGTTAAAAGAGCGCTTGAGCCTTTAGGATTAAATATGATCTTGGCAAAAAATGGTCAGGATGCCTTAGATCAATTAAAAGAAATAGCCAAAGAATGTAATTCGATCGATGAGCGTGTTGCCTTACTTATTTCTGATATCGAGATGCCAGAAATGGATGGATACACATTAACCGCAGAAATTAAAAGTATGGAGTCAATGAGGAAAATGCCTGTGATACTTCACACCTCATTAAGTGGTGTTTTTAATAATGCCATGGTTGAAAAAGTTGGTGCAGAAGATTTTATACCCAAATTTCACCCTGACGAACTTGCTACAGCAGTGAAAAAATGGCTGAAATCTAGTGAAATTTCGTGATTTTTGATTATATTTTTATGGTGGAATTTATATAGTGTCAGCCAGACAGCTTGATGATAAAAGCTATCATCAGTTCAGAGAGTTTTTAGAACAGCAATGCGGAATTGTTCTAGGTGAAAATAAGCAATATTTAGTTAAAAGTCGTTTAGCTCCTTTAATGGCAAAATTTGACATTGCAACACTTGGCGATCTTGTTTCTCGTACTTTAAGCCCGACTGAAAGACAACTCCGCTCAGCGGTTATTGATGCGATGACGACCAACGAAACTTTGTGGTTTCGTGATGAGTATCCTTTTGAATTATTGAAAAAACGCTTGTTTCCTGAGTTTAAAGGAAAGCGAACTCCTCTTAAAATATGGTCAGCAGCCAGTTCATCTGGTCAAGAGCCTTATTCAATTGCCATGTCAGCTCTTGAATACCAACAATCAAATCCAGGTAGCCTTCCTGGTAATGTTCAAATTATTGGCACTGACATATCTAATACCATGTTAGATCATTGTAAATATGCACATTATGATTCTTTAGCATTATCCCGAGGGTTATCCGCTGATCGTAAACGTATGTTCTTCGAAGATGGTGATAACGGCATGTCTAAAGTGAAGACTTCTGTAAAACAGTTAGTCAATTTTCGTCAATTAAATTTACTCGGTAGTTATAGCCTGATGGGCAAATTTGACATAGTGTTTTGTCGTAACGTCTTGATTTACTTTGCACCTGAGATAAAAGCACAAATATTAACTCAAATTCACGGCGTTCTGAATAGTGGTGGATATTTGTTTTTAGGCGCATCTGAGTCTTTATCTGGTCTTAATCAAAATTTTGAAATGGTCCGTTGTAATCCTGGCATCATTTATAAGAAAAAATCTTAAATCTTTCCTTAATACTTTCTAGTGGCATAAATATTGAATGGTTAATTTCATTGAATTGGAGGTAGCCCCATGGCCATTAGTTTTGAAAAAGCGTTTGGTATTCATCCGCAAAGTCTACAGATACGCTCAAAAAACGCAGAAGTTATTGCGAGTAATATCGCTAATGCTGACACCCCTGGTTATAAAGCCAAAGGCATGGACTTTAAAACAGCCCTAGCACAAGCGGCAAGTAAACAACAATCCGGCATGTCTAGAACTCATGAAAAACATTTTGATGTTCGCACTGAAATGAATAATGGTGTTGAGTTTCGTACGCCTAATCAACCAGATACGGGTGATGGCAATACAGTTGATGCACAGATGGAACGAAACTTGTATTTAGAAAATTCAATGCACTATCAAGCAAGCATTCAATTCCTAAATGGCAAGATAAAAGGACTGAAGCAGGCAATTTCTGGAGGTAAAGCATAATGAGCTTATTTAACGTATTTGATATATCCGCAACAGGTATGAGTGCACAATCTATTCGCTTAAATACCACGGCAAGTAATATCGCCAATGCTGATAGTGTAAGTAGCAGTATCGATCAAACATATCGAGCTCGCCATCCAGTTTTTGCCGCAGAGATGCAAAAAGCTGCCGCTGGTCAAGATCAATCAGTCGGAGTGAAGGTGTTAGGTATCGTCGAAAGTAATAAGCCACTGAATGTTGAATACTCACCTGAACATCCAATGGCAGATGTTAATGGTTATATATATAAACCGAATGTCAATGTGATTGAGGAGATGACGAATATGATTTCGGCTTCTCGTTCATATCAAACCAATATTCAACTGGCTGAATCAGCAAAAAATATGTTGAATAAAACCTTAATGTTAGGCCAACGATAGTAATAATTTGGAGTGATTATGGAATCTGTAACAGGCGGTAGTCCTTTAGAAAATATGCGTTGGCAGAAAGAAGAATATAAAGTTGCTGACAATAAAAACCAAGGCATGTTAACGCAAGAAGATTTTTTTGCATTGTTAACAAAGGAATTATCTCATCAAGATCCAACCAAACCGGTGGAAAACAACGAGATGATTTCTCAAATGACAGCATTTTCAACAACTGATGGTGTGCAGAAATTAAATGATCAGTTTACAACGTTTGCTTCATCAATGTCGTCAAGTCAAGCTTTGCAAGCTTCGTCGCTTGTGGGGCGAAGTGTTTTAGTTGATGAAAACATCTTTGGCATGTCAGCTGGAGAACATGTTAAGGGTAAGCTTGTTTCTGATAAACCGGCGAGTAATGTCAATATTTATGTTGAAAATGCTGTCGGTGAAATTATTCAAACAGTGCCTGTTGGTGATGTTAAAGCTGGCGAATTTACTTTCACATGGAATGGACAAACATCAAACGGCGAAGCGGCAGCAGAAGGCGCTTATCGATTTAGAATTGCAGGTTTAGTTGATGGTCAAGCCTCTGAATTACAAGCAATGACATATCGAAAAGTAGACAGCGTTACCTTAGCTGGCTCGGGTGGAAATATTTTATTAAACCTAAATGGTGGTAGTTCAATGGCATTAGCAGATGTTGTTGAAGTATCAGAAGGTTAAGAAAAATCGATTGACCTATTTAGGTAGAACTTAATTTTTATATGAGGTGAAATTATGTCATTTAATATAGCACTAAGCGGATTAAACGCCGCTCAAAAAGATTTAGATGTAACATCTAATAATATTGCTAACGTGAGTACTGTTGGTTTTAAAGAATCTCGAGCAGAATTTGTAGATGTATATGCAGCATCTCTTTTAGCTGGCGGTAAAACGAAAGTTGGCGATGGTGTTCTCACTTCAGATGTTGCCCAACAATTTCAACAAGGTAGTATTCAGTTTACTCAAAATGCGCTTGATTTAGCGATCACAGGTAACGGCTTTTTTGCGGTAGTGCCTGATATTGATAGTTTAGAGTTTTCATATACTAGAGCGGGTCAATTTAAATTAAATTCTGAGAACTTTATTGTGAACTCAGCAGGTGAGCATCTATTAGGCTTTCCTGTGAATCCTGATGGCAGTTCATCGTCAGTAAGTTTAAGTACATCTGAACCTATTCGTATCCCTACAGCGTCTGGTGCTCCTGCGCAAACATCCGAAGTTGATGTGCGGATGAATTTACCTGCTGGCGCTTCTGTTATCACTGGCTCACCTGGTAATTTCGATTTAACGGATCCGTTGACATATAACCATTCGACATCAGTAACGATATTTGATTCGTTAGGTGATAGTCATATTATGACTTATTACTTTATTAAAGAGCCGCCAGTTGCCGGTCCTCCTGCAGTTAACCCTTGGATAATGACAACAGCCGTTGATAATATTCGTGTCGATATGGTTGATCCAGGTGGTGCGGCAACAGGTGTGGCAATTAATGGTTTTGATGGTGTTCGATTAAACTTTAGCTCAGCAGGTGACTTTATTTCACAAGTGCCTGCTGCAGGTTTTATGACCGCGGCTTTAGGACCTGTTGTATTAAGTAATGGTTCTGATAATACCCAACAAATTACCGTTGACTTTAATCTTGATACTGCAGGACCAAACCCTAATGAGCCAACACAGTTTGCGTCAAATTTTGAAGTAACCTCGTTAGAGCAAAATGGTTTACCTGTTGGTCGATTAACAGGTTTAGATATTGGCCCTGATGGCTTAGTGATGGCAACCTACAGTAATGGTACTTCACAGCCATTATCACGTGTTGCTTTGGTAAATTTTGCTAATAATCAAGGCTTAACTCAAGCAGGTAATACCAACTGGAAAGAGAGTATATTATCTGGTGAAGGCTTAGCGGGGGAAGCAGGTGCAGGTACATACGGAACAATTAATTCATCTGCACTTGAGTCTTCTAATGTTAATTTAACCAG
Source organism: Alteromonadaceae bacterium (assembly GCA_036735825.1). Classification (GTDB taxonomy): domain Bacteria; phylum Pseudomonadota; class Gammaproteobacteria; order Enterobacterales; family Alteromonadaceae; genus DAINNQ01. Next base: position 4,843 of record DAINNQ010000211.1, read on the forward strand.
TGAGTTGATTGACCTTATTTCAGCACAACGAAACTTCCAAGCTAACTCAAGATCACTGGAAGTTGATAATCAGCTAAACCAAACGATCCTACAAATTAGGTAATGAGTTTACTCTTACAGTAATTAAGCTTGTCTACAGCCCTTTTACAAAGGGCTGTTTTGTTACTACCCCTCCGATAAATATTCCTTCATTAGTTTTAAGTTCGCTACTGGCACTTTAATTGCATTTATCAATATAAGATATAATCACATTGGATTCATGATGGATAAGATGCTCTATAT
>DAINNQ010000212.1:0-5112 GCA_036735825.1 Alteromonadaceae bacterium
GTATTTCTAGAGTTTTTCTCAAATACTGACCAACTAGAAAAGTCACTCATTAACCCTTTTGAAGATGTTTTATCAACCACGATAGAAAAGCTCAAACAACAAGTGACTAATGGCCAAGAAATAGCAACAAATTTTAAAAAAGCTGACTCTGTATTAGCTAATACACCTCAAGCTCGTGTTCTCCAACCATTAATTAATTTCATTAATGCCACATTAAAAAACTCTCAAACTCAGCATAAACTATTAAGTGAAGAACTTTCACAAACATGCGAGAAAGTACAAAAATTAAAAACGCAATTAGAAAAATCACGAGAAGAAGCTATGCGTGACGCATTAACTGGTTTATATAACAGACGTGGCTGCGAGGAGAAATTAAAAGAGCTGGCTGTTGAAAATGTACACACCTCATTCGTCATTGATATTGATCATTTCAAAAAAATTAATGATGCTTTTGGTCATGCCATTGGTGATAGTGTTTTACAGAAAGTAGCATTAACTATTGAAAACCATCTGAGTCATTCAGACTTTGCTGTCAGGTATGGTGGCGAAGAATTTATCGTTGTTATTGCCAACCAAACCAAGCAAGAAGCAAAAGATATCGCTGAAAATATTCGATTAGCAATCACTAAACTTCGCTTAAAACAGAAAAAATCAAATACTTATTTGCCTTCCATCTCAGTTTCTGTGGGTATTGCCGAATATAAAAAAGACAAACCGTGGAAATCAGTATTTGAAATGGCAGATTCTGCACTTTATCAAGCCAAAAGCGCAGGTAGAAATTGTTGTGTAGCCTTATAAAACTGTTAGACCTGCCAACCTTTATCAATACTATTAGGCTGGCAAACCGCTATGAAATTTAAAATCATGATCTGGGCTAGCAATTAGCTCAGCTTCAATTTCACCGAAATACTTCACACGATCTGATATATCACAGCCAGCGATTTGCTCCGCAAGCGTTAAGTAATCTTGATAATGCCTCGCTTCTGAACGTAATAACGAAACATAAAAATCCCCTAGCCTTTTATCAACGTGCGGCGCAAGTTTGGAAAATCGTTCACATGACCGCGCTTCGATATAAGCACCGATAATGAGTTTATCTATCATAGCATCAGGCTCATAAGTCTTTACATAACGTAACATGCCTTTCGCATAACGACATGGCGTGATACTGCGATATTCAATGTTGTACTCATCCATGATTTCAAGCACTTGATAAAAGTGGTGTAATTCTTCTTTTATCAATATCACCATTTTATCTATTAATTCTTGGCCATATTTAGAATCAGATTTAGGGATCACCGCTTTAGATAATTTGTTTTTGCTTGGTAATTCGCGCCAATCTCCTTCCCTTTTATAAATAAGGGTTTCGAACGGTTGCAGCCATGCAAGGAGTGCATCACCACTTTCTTTATCAACCGCATATTTACGAATTAAAAACATCGCTGACTGTGCGGCTTTTAACTCACATATTAAGTGATCAATTAAGACGATATCTAAATTTTCAGCTTTTGCCGCTTCATCAATCCACCCTTGTGGGGTTTCGCATTTAAGGAAAGACAATATTGGGGATAGTAAATTTTCGACAGACATGAATTGAACTTATAGTGAATAAACTAGTAATAATTTTTGATTTTATCATACGCAGATCCAGAGCACTTAGATTATTTACAAGAAAATACCACTTCATGATTAAACTGATTTCATCTACGTATTTAGCTATTTTATAAATGATACCTTTCATTTAATAGAAATAAAAAAGGAACGCAATTGCGTTCCCATTTTAGGTTATATATACACTTTCAAAACTTATTTAGTTTCACCTGGTACAGGAAAACCACGTTTTTTAAGAATATATTTCACTTCAGGATCGCGACCTCTGAATTTACGATAAGCATCTTTTCGATCTGTTTCATTACCCGTTGCAAGGATCACTGAGCGGAAACGTTCTGCGGTTTCTGCATCCCAAACATTGCCAGCTTCTTCAAACGCTGCCCAAGTATCGGCATCCATAGTCTCTGACCATAAATAACTGTAATAACCGGCTGAGTATGAATCAGAAGAAAACAAATGATTAAAGTGAGGCAAACGGTGACGCATCTCAATTTCATTTGGCATACCAATTTCGTTTAACGTATCTCTTTCAAATGCATCAGCATCCGTTACCGGTTTTTCACGGTTATGTAATTTCATATCGACAATAGCCGAAGATAAATATTCAACTGTTGAAAATCCTTCATTAAAGGTTTTCGATTTATTGATCTTATCTACCAATGCTTGTGGCATTGGCTCACCCGTTTCAGCGTGCTTTGCGTAATTATCAAGTATATAACGGGTTAACAACCAATTTTCATTTACTTGACTTGGATATTCGACAAAATCACGTGGAGTACCCGCTAAACCAGGGTAAGTAATGTCATAATTAAGGAAATGAAGTGCATGGCCAAATTCATGGAATAATGTTGACGCATCATCAAGACTTATCAAGGTAGGTTGACCATCTCCACCTTTTACGAAATTGTTATTGTTTGATGCTAATACATAACGATTTTTTCCGCCTAAATCATATTGGCTTCTATAAGTTGTCATCCATGCACCTGAGCGTTTCCCTTCCCTAGCGAAGTTATCAAGATAAAATAGTCCAATGACCTTATCACCACGCTTAACTTCAAAAGTACGTACTTCCGGATCAAATACGGGTACTAAACCTGTATTTTCTTTGAACTCCATACCGTAGAGTTTTCCAGCAGCGTCAAACATGGCATCAACCATATTATCAAGTTTGAAGTAGGGTTTGATCTCGGCTTCATCAAGGTCATATTTTGCTTTGCGAACTTTTTCGGCATAGTGACGATAATCCCATGGCGCTATTGTGATCTTCGCACCTTCAGCATCTGCAATTGCTTGCATATCGGCAACTTCTTCTTTTACCCGGCCAATAGCTGCAGGCCAAACTTTCATCATTAATTCCATGGCAGCTTCAGGCTCTTTAGCCATAGTGTCTGCCATACGGTAATGAGCATGGGTTTTAAAACCCAACACTTTCGCTCTATCAGCTCGTAATTTTAGAATTTTAGCAATAGTAGCATTGGTATCATTTTCATCACCGTTATCGCCACGATTGATGTACGCTTTATAAACGATCTCACGCAGATCACGGCGAGTAGAGTTTTGTAAAAATGGTTGCATAACTGAGCGAGTATTTTTAAGCGCCCAACCTTTTTTTCCTTGTGCTTCCGCGGCTCCTTTAATAGAAGCAATGAAACTTGCAGGCAAGCCAGATAAATCAGCTTCATCGGCTAAATAAATGTACGTTTCTTCATCAGCAAGTACTTTGTTAGAAAATTCATTGAAGGCTTTGGCTAATTCTGTATTTAATGCGATCAGTTTTTCTTTTTCTTCACCTTTAAGTAACGCGCCGTTACGCACAAGCTGTTCATAATTTCGCTCAACTAAACGTTTTTGCTGCGCGTTTAAGCCTGATGACATTCTATTCTCATAAACGGTTTTGGTTTTTTCGAGCAGCTTAGGATCTAAGGTTAGTTGATTGAAGAAAGCGGAAACTTTTGGCATCCATTCGCCTTGAATTTTGCGAACCTCTTCATTCGATAGATTACTTGAATGAACTCCCCAAATAGAGAAAACTTCGTTTGCCGCATTACCTGCAAGTTCCATTGGCAGCGTAAAGTTTTCAAAGGTGGCTGGCGCTGGATTGTCACGAACCGCATTAATATCTGCCTGAACTCTGTCCATTACAACTTGAAAAGCCGTTGGAAAATCGGCAACCTTAACTTCGTTCCAAGCAGGTACTCCGTCATAAGGCCCTTTCCAAGTTTGCAATATACTATTACTCTGTTCTTGCATAACACTGACTTGATTAACTTTCTCTGCAGCCATATTGTTCTCATTTTCATCAGCCATTGTGGGTGTGAAAGCGACACCTAACAATGCAGCGCTAGACATTCTAAGTAAAAATTTACGGCTTTTATTATTGAATCGCATCGATACCTCTATCATTAGTTAGACCCAAATTTAGGCCATAAAAAAGCGCCAATGGCGCAATCACAATAAGTCAAGAATAAACGATGCTCTTCATCCATACAATATACCTTTGTTGCAATAGATGTTTCCGAATATTTCTACTTTCGACCTGTAAGTAAAGATTTTTAAACAACATCCTCAATCAATAGATTTCAAAAGCTTCACATTTTCAATTGAGCATGTAGAAATGGCATAGCGTGAAGTTTACTTGGTCGGTTATAACTTTTCGATAGACCTTGCTTATATTTCTTGGTATCCCGCAATAAAGACAGATTTAATCATAGTCAGTTCATTAATGATTTAATCAAGTTATTAAACTCTAATGTTGAATAACAAAACAAAAAAGTCAGCACGATTTTGATAACTACTGTTAATCAATTTCGCTCTGACTTTTTACTCAACATTTAATAACTACAATTCACTCACAAAGCTTAATTAAACGGCTATTAGCGAATTTCAATTTTCTTATTTGATGATGTCGATTCTTTTATTCTCGGTGCAATTAGCTTTAAAACACCATTTTCAAAACTGGCATTAATATCTTCTTGATGCACTGAGTTACCGATAGTGAAGCTACGCATAAAACTACCAGAATGACGCTCTTTGCGAATAACTTTACCTTCTTTTTCCTCGGTCTCTTCTTTGTTCATTTTAGCTTCAATAGTTAAAATGCCATTTTGAAGTGACACATTAATATCTTCTTTTTTCACCCCAGGTAAATCTGCCAATATTTCATAACATTCATCCTTCTCATGAATATCCACTTTCGGGCTAAAAAAATTTCTTTCTAAGGGTAGTCTAGACGGAAAAAAATTATCAAACAATGATTCAAAACCAGATAAATGTTCGCGAGGTAATAAGCTCATAATCGCTCTCCTTTTTGTGAATGTTAGATTTTCAATATACATGTAGTAGGAGTGCTAGGTATTTTCAATAAACAACTAAGCCATTTTTTGACTTGGATCAAACTCTATTTGAGATGAATTTTTCAATACATAATCAAATAGGATTAAATTAAATCTTCATGCTTTTAGATAGTTAAAACTAGAAACAGCAAGCAGCACTCTCCTTGAT
>DAINNQ010000213.1:0-3487 GCA_036735825.1 Alteromonadaceae bacterium
GATTAACAATGTTTTAGAAAAAGCGTTCATGGTTTTATCCTTATTATTTTTTAATCCAGTATAGCGCGATAAAAATGACGTTAACAAAATAAATAGCAAGAGTGAAACAAATACGCTCAAGTCAATATTTATCGCCACCCGCCATTTTTCATAAAAACGTCATATTTTTTACATAAAATGACCTCGCAAAATGATTTTAATGACTCAAATATTGATTAATATCATTTTGGTGATTTTTAGAACGCCTATAATGGCCGTTCTTCAATATACTTTTTTACAGGACGAGGCAATGTCAATTTCACGTATACGCAATTCTCAGCATAAGGTTTATATTCCAGCATCGGTACGAGAAAACCAATATCTGTTGGCAAAGTTCACACTTACGGATGAGTTAATTCATAAAATTTCAGGAAAAATTGATGAGCAATCAGCACAGCCTTATCAAGATTTTTATCAAAAGCTTTCGGCAATATTTTTTGGCATATGTCACGATTTGAATATTGAAAATTGCCATTTCGTTGGTAATGACAAATTTACTCGCGTGCGCTACTCGCCAGAAAAATTAACCGCACAAACCGAGCAACAAATCGTATTTTTATATAACCCTCGTTATCATACTAGCCAAAATGCTTATTTCGACGGCAGCAAAAAAGCGAGAAAAATCAGCTTAGTATTTTTAACAAACAGTGATGATATTCGTGCTGATGCACCAGCACTTCACAAAAAAGTTTGCCAAGCAATCAAACAGTTTATTGCTCAAACAGGTTTAGAAGAAAATAGCGTTAGAGTGTGTGATCACCAACACTTAACTTACGATTTATTTGCAAAAGAAAAAGGCGAAACTGGCACGCAAACGCATAAACTGCGCCCTATTTCTGTGCGTTATCAAGCAGGTGATGTAAGCGTGCCAGAAAATGCTGATGCCTTAACCTATGTAACGGTTGAGTTACCTATTTCTAAGCGCATTCAAAAACTTGTTGAGATCGACACCAATTCAGCAGAGCCGTACAACGCCCTTTATAACTTCATTGCCGATGCCTTTATAAGTGCATCAAAAAGTTATGATTTGCAAAACGGTGCGGTGATCGCCAACGGACTCGTGCCGTTCGTAAGAACAAGCGATGATGACATGGTAGTTACCAACGGTGAATTACAAAAACTTGGCTATAACCCAGAACACACCTCATGTGGTTATGTTTGCAAATGGTCTGCTGATAAATTAGTGGATTCGGCGCAATTAATTTTCATCGCCTCAAATAAAAACCAAACGAATAAAGGACATGGCAAGTTTTTATCGCAAGTTGAATTAGCACTACGCGCTATGGCTGAAAGATTAGATTACGTGAATAACAAAGAAGAGTTAAAAGTAAGATTTCATCAACATATCGCGTTTAATATGTAAATAGCCCAATGATGGCTTTACAGAGCATTTCATTGAACTGTATTAACCAAATTTGATATACAACTAAGATTAAAAATCTGTACGCTCATCCATAACGCGTACAGATTTTGCTTTTCTAAAAAATCGCCCTGTTCATTTTGATTTAGTTTCATAAAACAAAGCGCTAACCCACCACTTTCGTTTAATCCCAATATAATCAATATTTAGACATACACATTTAACGGCTTTGATATTTAATCAGTTTGTTGGATAGAGAATAAAATCATCAAAAACTTTCTTTTTCACTGGCGTTTGAGCTTTAGGCAACCAATTGACGATTTTTTCTAAGTGCGACAAATTTAACTCTAATCTACGCTCATTTAGGTGATTTTTTGCCTCAAATGGAAAATCCATACCCGCTCGGTTTGTCATCTCAATATGAGTACCTAAGATATGTTTTACGGGTTTATCTTGCGCATAATTGTAGAGCTTTACCATGCTGTTACTGAATGCTTTGAAATTTTCCTGCTTAAAATAGATACGCCCAGGGTAGAGAGAGTCACCAGTAAATAGAATTTGCGTTTCATAATCGTATAAAGCGATATGAGCGTCTTGGTGTCCGGGTAAAGGTAAAACATCAATTATTCTGTTACCCAAATCAAGTTGAATTATCCCTTCTGGCCAGCTTTTAAAACCAAAATATTGAGTAATCGACTCTACATTTTTATCGATAATTGTCGTATTAGCCCTATCATTAAACAAACTATCACCAGCAACATGATCACTATGACCATGGGTATGAGCAATAATAAGCTCTATCGCCTCAAGATTATTTTGAGCTAACCACTCTTTTATAACATCATCTACAAGTTGACGTTGACCAAAATTCGATGCTCCAGAATCTAACATCAACACTTTTTCTTTCCCAAAAAATAAGTAAATGAAAGGAGCTTCAAAATGAGTACACACTGATTGTCGAATAATAAATAGGTTGGTGTTGTATTGGTGAACTTGCCCTTTTGGCTCTGTGTCACAATTCGCGCCATTAATCCACATTTTAGGGAGATTATCAGTAAGCTCTGCTCTCACTTGATTGGCAAATAATATAATGATGAATAAAAAGGCCGATGAAAAAAATCTCTTGCTCAGACAAAATAATGGCATGGGTTTCACTCTGGAAGTTATTAAAAAGAATACGTGAGTATAAGCATATTTATTCTGCTAGAAAGCAAATAATCTGCGTTTTCAAAGAATAGTGACTAAACTTGGTGCAGCTTAATGACGGGTAAATTTAAGCCATCAGTTATTTGAACTTGGAAAAGATCTTCAGTTACCTGTTTTCTATTACGACTCTTTGACAGCAACGAAGCAGAAGCTATACAAAAACAATCTCTAGAAAACAAAAAAGCCCAATTCAATTAAGAACTAGGCTTTAACATGGTACCGGAGGACGGACTTGAACCGTCACGCCCGAAGGCAACGGATTTTGAATCCGTCGTGTCTACCAATTCCACCACTCCGGCGACACAGTGACTACAATCAGCTAAAGTGATTGAAGAGGCTGGCATTATACGAAATATCTTTGTTTAAGCAACAGTTTTTCGTTAGCTTGAGTTTAATTGCTGGTATTTTATTCAAATGCGTTTCATTTGATATGCACGTAAAAATAAATCAACGGCTTTATCGATATGATGCTCTATTTTTTCGCTCGATATAGGTGTTTTTGTTAATAACAAAGCATGTAAATGTAAGCGCCCTTTCACCATTTCAATTAACAATTGTGCGGCAAAATGGCTGTCATCAACCGTTAAGATATTTTTTCTATCAAGGTCGGCTAAATAATCCGCTAATGGAGTCACGCCTTTTAATGGCCCTTCATTAAAAATGAGCTCGCCAATTTCTGGCATTTTCACCACCAGTTGAGTGATTAAACGAAATAGTGACACCATAGTGTCAGAGACAAAACCCTGTACAAATCGACCGCATACATCTTTTAAGGCAATGTCAGGAGGTAATTGATAATTAATCGATGATAAAACGTCGACTTGTGTGGCTATATGAAATTTTAAAACCGCCTTTAGAAGCCCTTCTTTATTACCAAACTCG
>DAINNQ010000213.1:3497-5093 GCA_036735825.1 Alteromonadaceae bacterium
TTGAACGACGGGAGCCACCAGCTTCGTTGATGATCATCTCTAATGACGTTTCGTCATAGCCATATTGCAGAAATAAGTTCTGCGCAGCATCGAGAATCTTTTGTCCTCGCTCAGTTAATTGATTTTCACTCTTTTTCACTTTGCCTGCACTACCCTTTAACCATCGAACTTTTCGCTTACAGACTTAAAATTATCTGTTGATTATAAATTTATATTGACTTCGGTACTGCATAGTACCATACTCCATGGTACTTACTAGTACCAATTGTACTTATTGCACTTTCTTACCTTTACTCTAACCTTAACGTTACTTTAGGTAGGTTTTTAAATTGGATTTTTTATGCGCACCTTAATTATCATCACGTTCATTTGCTTCATCGTCAGTTGTTCAAAAGTAACAACTCACACAGAAAAAGCAGTACGACCTATTGCTTGGACCCAAGTTGTTGAAACAGATTTAACCCAACGAAGAACCTTATCAGGTATTGTTGCCCCAGTTGAAACGGCTCGTTTAAGCTTTGAAGTGGTAGGAAAAATTCAAACGGTAAATGCCAAACTCGGCGATGTGGTAACAAAAGGGCAAATACTGGCTCAGTTAGATCAACGTAATTTTCAGTTGAGCTTGCAATCGGCTCAAGCGCAACTCGACAAAGCTAATGTCACCATGATTGATGCAAAATCAACTTATGAACGGTTTAGTTCATTAATAGAACAAGCTTTGGTTTCACAATCAGAATTTGATAATGCTAAAGCCATGTATGACTCTGCCAAAAGTGCAGTGGATGTCGCAAAAACGCAATTAGATATTGCCAACAAAAATTTGCAAGACAGTACTTTGCTAGCGCCCTATAACGGTATTATTACGAAACGATTAATTGAACCTTCTCAACAAATAGGTACAGGACAAGCCGCTTTTGAAATTGAAGGCGATCATGGTTTAGAAATCTCTTTGCTCGTACCAGAAACGCTGATCCAAGACCTCAAACCTGACACCTTATTAACCATTCGTTTTCCCGTGTTAAGCGATATAGCAGTGCAAGGAAAAATCAACGAAATTGGCACAAGAGCTGAATCTGCCAATGCTTTTCCCGTTACTGTTTTCATATTAGAAGCGAATGAAAATCTACGTGCGGGTATGACCGCTGAAGTCGATTTTACTTTTGATGGTGTTGGCCGTACAGGCTATAAAGGCAAAACCATAACCGTTCCTTTAACTGCATTAAGTGCAGGTTTAGAGCAAAAATCTTATGTTTTTGTCTATGACGAAACGGCACAAGTCGTGCGAAAAAGATTAGTACAAACCGAAAACATTCTTGAAAACAAAGTGTATTTGTCTCATGGCTTACAAAATGGAGAAATTATCGCAACCGCGGGCGTAGCGTTTTTGCGTGACAACCAGAAAGTGACCTTGCTTGATAAATCCACTCAGCGTTTCAATTAAGGACTAAAAATGAACTTAACTGAAATTGCATTTAATTATCGTAAAACGGTCATTCTTGTTATTGGTTTGTTATTAATCAATGGAGTGTTCGCGTATTTTACTTTACCCGCACAAGAAGACCCAACCATCACCATTCGTGAAGCTATAGTTAGTAC
>DAINNQ010000214.1:0-5092 GCA_036735825.1 Alteromonadaceae bacterium
TTAACTTAAAAATTAGCCTATAGCAGAGACCAAAATGAAAGATCAACAGACCCTAGTGCCCATGAGTAAATTTAGTGACTTAGGCTTAGATAAGTCAATCGTCAGTGCTGTTACGGCACAAGGCTATGAACAACCTACCGCTATCCAAATACAAGCCATTCCTGCCGTGCTGGCGAGAAAAGATATTATGGCAGGGGCGCAAACGGGCACAGGTAAAACGGCAGCATTTGCATTACCCATTTTGGAAAATTTGCGACAAAACATCCCTGATAACAGGCAGGTCAGAGCGTTAGTGTTAACACCGACGCGAGAACTTGCCCAGCAAGTTTATAAAAGCTTTATTAAATATGCTGAAAATACCGAATTGCGAATTGGCGTAGCTTATGGCGGCGTGAGTATTAATCCGCAAATTAGTCAAATTAATCAAGGTCTTGATGTGTTAGTGGCAACACCTGGACGATTACTTGATCATCTTATAAATGGCTCGTTGTCATTAGAAAAAATAGAAACCATCGTTTTTGATGAAGCAGATCGCATGCTAGATCTCGGTTTTAAGGATGAAATTGACCGTATTTTAAATCGAGCACCAGCTGAGCGACAAACCTTGCTGTTTTCTGCGACATTTGATGATGAGATTTTTAAGTTAAGTAAACGCCTACTGGTTGATCCTGTTTTAATTGAAATTGGCGAGCGCAATGCTGCCGCTGCCAAGGTGGAACAAATTGTTTATACCGTCGATAGCGATCGAAAACGTGAGTTAACTTCATATCTGATTGGTTCAAAAAACTGGCAACAAGTGCTTATTTTTACCCGCACAAAACAAGGGGCTGACGCCCTTGCGAAAGAAATGTCTAAAGACGGCATCAAAACGCAATCCATTCATGGCGATAAATCGCAAGGTGCTCGAGAGAAGGCGTTAGCTGATTTTAAAGCAGGAAGTATCAGAGCATTAGTTGCCACCGATGTTGCGGCGCGAGGTTTAGATATTTCTGATCTACAAACTGTGATTAATTACGAGTTACCTTATATTGCCGAAGACTATATTCATCGCATAGGTCGAACGGGACGAGCAGGTAAGAACGGTTTGGCGTTGTCGTTAATGAGTCCTGATGAAGAATGGTTATTAGAAGCGGTAGAAAAAGTACTTGATAAACGATTGTTGCAACAATGGTTTCCTGGTTATGAGCCTGACTTAAACAAAGCATCCAAGCACTCTAATAAAAGGGTGGTAAGTAAACAAACAGCCAGACAGCAAGCGCTCGGCATTAAAACTAAATCAGCAGCTAGAACAAAATCAAAGCAAGGCCGACGTCGTTAATCAACAGTAAGTAACGACATACATTGGCTTGATAGCTGTGAGCTATACAGCGCAGCTAATTCACCAGATTTTTTCATAGTGGTCAGTATTTGGTTAAAGCGTTTAATAAAGGACAAAGAAACAGTTTTCTTGTTGAAAATAAAATGTATTTCCGCTGCGGATAATAATGAATGGTGAATTTTTATTTCTGAAAATGTAGATCGTTCAAGTTCACTGCACAGCACAATATCATCATCAATGACAATATCGATTCGCTTAAAATTGAGCATTTTTAAGCGTTTATCTACAGTATCTGAGTATATAAAGCCATTGTATTCAGACTTAGCTTTTTCAATTGCCTCACCGTACCAACCGGCTAAATTAATAGCAATCAACTGTTTGGCTTTAACCAAATCTTCTATGGTTGATAATTGCGAAAGTAATAGGTCACTTTCTCGGTATGCAAATCGGTTTCTTTCATATCGATAAGGCACAGAAAAATTAAACTCTTTTTGTCGCTCTGGATTTTTACTGGCGCCTAAACCAATATCAAAATTTCCAGATTCCATTTCAAATAATGATCTTCTTTCAGGAAAATTCAGCACTTGTAGCTGACAATTCATCTTATCAAGAATATAAGTCAATACTTGAATATCAAGACCTACACTGAGATTATTTTCTTGATAAATATAAGGATACCAGTCAGTTGTTGTGATGAGTTTAATTGGCTGTTGACATGTTTTAAAGCTGTCAGTGTCCATGTTTTTAACATGACTAGCGATTGAATAGCTTGAGATAACATAGCAAACGAAAAGAAAACACAGGGAAGAAAATGGTCTCATGAGCTTTTCAGCTTTAGTGAATTTGTCCTCTTAGTATAGTTGTTAATTGGTGAACTACGAATAAAAAAACACCAAGGCAATCATTACCTTGGTGTTTAAAAATGACGTTTATGTAAAGGCTATTTATTTTAATGATAATAAATAAGCGATAATGTTTTTATAATCTTCAACGAAGTTTTTAGGGTCTAATTCAGTTGAATGGATCACGTATTTTCCGTTCACGATAAATGTAGGAACACTTTTAACATAACGTCCGCGAGACATTTCGTCTTGAATTTTCTTATTGCGTTTTACTTGGGTTTTAATGGCAAAAGCTTTCGCGCCTTTATCAAAAGTTTCGCCATCACCACCTGCAGCGATATAAATTTTTCGAACATCATTTAAATCAGCAACGGCTTTACGTTGTGTTTGTAAGTAGCTAAAAGCTTCTGCATTATATTGTTTTGCCATGCCTGTTTTTTCAGCGATAGCTAAACCAATACTTAACATACCTTGGATTTCTGGAGAGGTATGTCCCATAAAATCGACATGAGTTTTATTTAATTTTGTGCCTTGCGGTAAACTTTTTTCAATATCGCCAATATATGCTTCAAAACCACGACAAGCTGGGCAGTAATACGAAAAGTATTCACGTACTTCTGAATTGTTAGTTGGCTGACCAGGAATAACTGAGTAGTGTTTACCTTCTTCATATTTAGCCGCATTGGCTGATAATGGGATTAAAACGATGGCTAAAAATGCAAGCAGCAGTTTCTTCATAATTGGTTACTCTTTGATTAATGCAGAAAAAATTTCTCTTGATAATATCACTATTTATTTCAATAGGTAATATATGTACAAGGTTTATTGTTGCAACAGTAGACCATGGTTTGGTCAAATCAGTTCAATACCAGTATGTAAAAATTTATGTAGCATGCTATTTTGAATAAACAAATATTCAGTCGTTAAACGAGGGAAGTGTTATGCAAAGTCATGAAATAGATTATGAAATTATCGGTCAGTCCATGCAGATGGTGGAAGTGGAACTCGATCATGGTGAAACCGTGATCGCTGAAGCTGGCGCCATGAATTATATGGAAGATGGCATTGAGTTTGAGGCTAAAATGGGTGACGGCTCTGATGTTGAGCAAGGCTTTATGGGTAAGCTGTTTTCAGCAGGAAAGCGGATGATCACCGGTGAATCACTTTTTATGACACACTTTACTAGCCACGCTCACGGTAAACGCAAAGTGGCGTTTGCGGCACCGTTTCCTGGCTCTATCGTGCCAATTGATTTGGCTAAAATGGGCGGCAGTGTTACGTGTCAAAAAGACTCATTTTTATGTGCAGCATTAGGCACTAAAGTTGATATTGCTTTTAATAGACGTTTAGGCAGCGGATTTTTTGGCGGTGAAGGCTTTATTCTTCAGCACTTATCTGGTGATGGAATGGCCTTTGTTCATGCTGGCGGAACGGTTATCGAGAAGCAATTAAATGGTGAAACATTACGCTTAGACACTGGTTGTTTAGTCGCTTTTAGTGATGGCATTGACTACAGCATTGAAATGACGAAAGGGTTGCGTAGTATGTTTTTTGGTGGTGAAGGATTGTTTATGGCAACGTTAAGTGGTCACGGTAAAGTGTGGATACAAAGTCTGCCGTTTTCTCGTTTAGCAGATAGGATTATTCAACATGCACCTAAACTTAACGGCAGTAATCAAGGAGAATAACAAAGCAAAGGTGTAAGGCAAGCTATTGTTTTGTGGCTATTTTTTGTTCGTAAATGTCGTTAGTAGCATTAAGTAGTGTTGAAAAATAAACTGTGGTGCCATCGTTGCTAATAGCAATGCTGGCTTCATTCCATTCGACATCACCTTCGTACATAATTGATTCATTATTTGATATCAAATCTCTGACGATTAGTTGTGAATGGGCGCTATTGTATGATTTTAAGTAGTACAGCTTCGATTGATATATCGCTTTGTTTTTCCATGCGTGTTCAGGGAAATTTTGCCAAACTAATTCTGCATCACCACCAATTAATGGGATACGCCATAATCCTAATTGTGATCGATTAAAATATACCCAATCACCAGAAATAATTGGTGAGATACCACCATACTTTGTTAATTGCTCTGTTTTTGAAGTGTGAAGATTGGATTTACAAATTTGCCAAGTATCATCAATTAAACAACTACCCAATACTGATAGACTGTCTTTATTCCATAACAAATCATTGTACTCAATGTTATTAATATCTAATGGTTCAACATTTTTAGTTGTTAAATCTAAGAGATAAAAAATATTTCGTTCTGATTTTTGTAGATTTAATAGGATGGTGCCTCCATTAGGGGCCCATGAATGAGAGTGAATTTTAGATTTGTTTATATTTGTTAATTGTTGCGCTTCTTCGCCAGTTTTCGAGATTATCCAAAGTTGCTCTTGACCGCTACGATTAGAAACAAAAGAGACAAACTGACCATCTGGTGACACTCTTGGTTGATGATCGGAACGTGTTGATTGTGTCAATTTTAATGGAAGGTTCGGCTTTTCAACTGAGAGTTTTGATATCTCACTAATTCTTTGATGCTTGGCAAAGATAATTGACTGATCATTGTGAATATATTCAATATGATGAAAATTTCCCGTTTTAATTAGTGCATCTTTAGCTTTTTTTATGTCTAAATGCCTTAGTTCTTGTGTGCTTGCAATATCTTTAACGTATAAAATGGTGTGATTAGTTTGCCATGTAACACCATAAATATTACTGAAAAGCTCTAACGTGGTTAATTCTGTTTCTTTGGAATCAAGTAATGCAGTTTTAAATATTAAAGACGAGTGGTGATTTGGCTTCAAGTGCCCTCTGATAAATACAAGCTGTTTGCCATCTGGTGATATTCTAGGATTGTAGTCTGTAGTGCCTGATTTTTTAGGATAGCTAAGTTGATAAGTTAATAAATTATCAATGTTGACC
>DAINNQ010000215.1:0-5064 GCA_036735825.1 Alteromonadaceae bacterium
GTTTTAGTCATTAGCTTTTAGTCATAAGCGTATCAAACAATGAATAAAACAACCTAAATAAGCAAATAACATCTCGTTTCAATGAGCTAGTTTTTAAGCAAACTGTCATTTAATCTTGTAGATAACTTATTTATATAGCGATCTTCTAAATTAAACCTTTAATCGCTGATTAAATACCCCTATAATTTTGTTTTTATTTCAATATTCGAGAGTTAACTGCATGGCAGATCAAAACGAAGAACTCAAAAGAGCGGGTTTAAAAATTACTCTACCAAGAGTAAAAATATTAACCATCTTACAAGATCCTCAAAATCAGCATATCAGTGCAGAAGATGTCTATAAGTTATTACTCGATCAAAATGAAGAAATTGGTCTTGCTACGGTTTACCGAGTGTTAAACCAGTTTGATGATGCTGGCATAGTTACACGCCATCATTTTGAAGGTGGAAAGTCGGTTTTTGAGCTTAGCCATAAGAAGCATCACGACCATTTAGTTTGCTTAAAATGCGGTAAAGTCGTTGAATTTGAAGATAGCGTAATAGAACAACGCCAAGAAGATATCGCTCAAACTCATCAAATTAAGTTAACAAACCATAGCTTGTATTTGTATGGTGAATGTGAAGATAAAGACTTATGTGAAGAGTTTAGAAAGTCGAATCATTGATAAAAAGTTTGCTACATTATTTTTAAAATTAACGCCTTCATTGAAGGCGTTTTTTTATGGTTTATCATTTAGCCAGCGCATTTGATATTCCAGCTGGTTTTCATTTTCAATCATAAAATGATGTCGTTGATAAAGCCGTAGAGCTGGGTTTTTTAATAACACATTTAATGTGATAGGAATATGACGTTGTAATGCTTTTTGCTTGAGAATTTTCAAAACACGACTACCTATCCCCATACCATGCACTGCTGGCAATAGTTGAAATTGGCGAATATGTATTTTTTCAACGCTCAATGAAAACTTAATTAAACCGATAGACTCTTCATCTTTGCAAATAATGTAGGAGTCAGTAAAAAACTCATCAATTCTCATGAGATGCTGCTCATCAGTCATATTAATACCCGCTACGGCTAAATGCTCAGTCATTGATGACTTTCTAAGCTTTAACAGAAACGGGCGATCATCTTGATTAGCCTTTCGAAAGCTGAGTGTATACTTGCTCATTTATGATACTTTCTCTTTGTAGTTTCTCTGCCATTTACTTAGGCACTCTTTTATTTCGCTCATATCAAATATACGCTATTTACAGTAGGGTTTTATCTCCTTCTCGTGCGCGTTTATTGATTAAAAAAGTGACTTTTCTACTCCATTGAAAGCAAGCTAAACCCGCAACGACAAAAAATGCCCCTATAACTAAGTTCACTGATATATGCTCATCATTTAATAAAGTGCCTAAGCTCATGGCTAAAACGGGCGTCATCATAGTGATTAACGCTACCGTACTGGCAGTTAACTTTTGCAGAACATAAAAGTAGGCCACAAATCCAATTAAAGAACCAAATACCCCTAAATATACAATAGAGAACAGCGCCCGACTTTGCCATTGATGATATGGCAAGCTGCCGTCAAAAAGATACCATACGATAAAAAACAAAGGAGAACTAAACAATAATGCCCCGACAGTAGTTGCCATTGGGTTTATCACAATGTCGATACTTTTCACTAATACGCCACTCAAGCTAAAAAAGAATACTGCGATTAACACAAATATGATGCCAATATAACCGTCACCCGAAATCGATATACTATCCACACACACGATTAACAAACCAAACACGGCAGTAATTAACGCTATCTTTTTGGTTACACAAAACTTAGCCTCGTTGATCAGCTTTTGTGCTAAAAGACCCGATAAAATAGGCGATAAACCAAAAATAAGTGACATCAACCCTGAAGATATATAGGCTGCGGCAAAATACGAAAATGACATACCACCGAAAATACCAATGGCAGAATACCCATATAATTTAAAGGCTTGAGCATGCCAAGGAAGAGTAATATTAAATGAACGTAATAACACGCCCCCCATCATTAATGCAATTAACATCCGCATTAATACCGCAAGTGTTGGATGTACAGATTCACTGCTCCAAACAATACCAAGTGGGGTTGTAGACCAGATCAACACCACTGCGATATACGCTGCGGACACATTCATTTTCTTCTCCTTGTCTATTGTCAGATCGTTATTAACGTATAGAAAACTGTTTTATTTACATATACAACGCAGAAAAGTACTGAAGTTTTTAAGGTAAGAGATCAAAAAACCGCAGTAAAGAGACTGCGGTTGTAAAAATAATTCTATAATATTTTACTTTTTATCCCGCAGCACACATCGGCCAGCGAATGACCGATGCGATCATAGTTTTCTGGCAGAGATTGACTACGTTATTGAGATAAAGATTGTTCATTAAATGTCTTTAAAAATTAAGCTAATAAAAAATCACCAAGCAATAATGACTTGCGTGCATAATCATGTCAACCATCATTTTATTTTTGTCGATTTTTAACTACATAGAGCAATAAAAATGAAAGTATTAGCTTTTAACTAAATCTTAAAAGGTACGAGTTTTCTTATACTTATAAATAAAACGATCGGTTTTTCCTCGCACGCCATCAGCAAATACATGACTAGATAAATCATCTTGACTGTTTCTTAGATAATAAGCTTCTTCAATTAAATCAAAACCGGCTTCTTTCATTTGATATTTAACGATATCGGGATCGATTCGATGGACATCATTAGGTGCATTAAAACCAGAACCTGCCACACCTGTATGGTCAATAATGATAAAAATGCCATCATCTTTTAACACACTTTTTATTTTCGCTAGAGCCGCTTTATGGTCAATGGCATGCTCTCTGAATTTTTTCACTTTACCGTCACGAACACTGTGAGTAAAAAACAAATCATGATAATTTAATGCGGTAAAAACTAAGTCGATAGAGTTATCTTTGATTGGCATATCAACAATTTCGACTTGATCGAGTCTTTGCACATTAGGCAAACGATTATCGACTG
The DNA here is from genome assembly GCA_036735825.1 of Alteromonadaceae bacterium. Classification (GTDB taxonomy): domain Bacteria; phylum Pseudomonadota; class Gammaproteobacteria; order Enterobacterales; family Alteromonadaceae; genus DAINNQ01. Next base: position 3,027 of record DAINNQ010000215.1, read on the forward strand.
TTCTTTGGGTGATCCCTTTTTCAGCAAATTGCCAAATAACACTGTCATTTTGTGCATACACTTTGCCTGTATTTTCGACCGCCATTGAAAAAAGTTCACTATACCAGCCACCGCCAGCAAATAAATCAAGAACGTGATCGCCTTTGGCTATCTCAGCAAAATACATAACATCTACAGGCTTTCTCGCCTGATCTCTTTGTGCGTCATTTTCAAATCGTGTTGAACTTTCCAGTAGAGCCGTTAACTCATGTTGAGCCAATCTCTCTCCTGCGTATACGTTTGAACTTATCAGCGCACCAATCATCAAACCTGTAATATGTTTTAATCTTTTATTCATTGATGTTTCCTTAGTTTGTCGTCCCATTAGGCTCATTAAACGACCCATGTGAATGTCAGTATTTTATTTTTCAAATTGAATTAAATAAAACGCATTAACTGTGATGATCAGAACTAATGAGCAAAGATTAAATTTCATCAAGATGAGATATTGATAAAATTAAATTATTTCAAAATATTTCTGTTTACCCACCAGTCAATTAAATGCCTTGAAATTGACACCTTCGTGGGAATTTGAATATTCTCATCGTCATCACCCCAATTAGAAAAATTAGCAACTTGCTCAGCACTAAACCATTGAGCATCGCGGATCTCTTCCGTATCTATAGTAATTTGATCACTTTTCGCTGTAGCATAAAATCCCATCATTAAAGAATGCGGAAAAGGCCAAGGTTGCGAGGCAATGTATTGCACCTGTTCAACTTCAAGTCCTACTTCTTCAAAAATTTCTCTTTTAACGGCTTGTTCTACCGACTCTCCGGGGTCGACAAATCCAGCAAGCGTAGAAACTAAATTATCTGGCGATCTATGATGGCCTGCCAATAAGCATTTCGCAGGTTGACCACCTTGCTGATAATCTACAATCATAATAACCACAGGATCTGTTCGTGGAAAAGTCACCTTTTGACATTGTTGATTAATACAAGCTCTACTATGCCCTGCTTCAATACTTCGCGTTTCACTACCGCAATAACCGCAATAAGCTGAACTATGATGCCAAGCAGTCAATGCTCTACCATAACCAAGCTTGGCTGCACATTCATCCGTTAGCAAATGTAAACATTGTCGAAAGTTTAATAAGTCTATTTTCTGATTTAATTTTAGCTTAGCCTCAAATTGTTCTGCTTTTTCCAACCATTGCTCAACAAATGAAAAAGCTGCGCGCTCTTCATCAAACAATAAAGATAAATCAAGAATAAACACACAGTTATTATCAGGTTGACGCTCTTCACCAAGTAAATATGAACAGCGTTTTAATTCTTGCACTGTTAAGTTAAAAGCCAAATCACTAGATAAAATCACTAATTCATTTTGATGGAAAAAATAATTACTTTGCCATATCGCTATAAACTTAGTGTTTGCTTGTTTGATATGTTTATCTAACCACTCAGATGATTTTCTGCGACTATTTTGTCGATCGAGTACCATGTCGGTAAAAAACAACTCGCTACTACTCATGAGTACTTCCTTTAGTCATTTCTTCATTAACAAGCTTTTTCGAATGTTCAATATGTCTATGCCATTGGCTCGCCCAGGTTCCCATCGGTTGTATAAGCATAAAAAGCTCTTGACCAATTAAAGTTAATGCATAACCACCTGTTATTTTTTCAACGATTTGAGCGTTTTTCAGCTCTTTAAGACGAGTATTAAGTAAGGTCGGAGAAATTCCATCGCATAAATTTTGTAACTCCCGAAAGGTATAAACTTGCTTAGATAAATTCCAAATAATACCTAATGCCCAAGTTCGCCCTAATAAATCAAGCAAAGCCATAATCGGTTTGCCTGTTTTGGAACCTCGACAAGGACTTCCGGGTAATGGAGTTGTCATAAACCACCTATTTCATTACCAATTGAACTGTATTTTAGCTTCGCATTGGTTACACATTTGCTACATATTTTGTAGCTTACTACAGAATATGTAGCAAATACTAGCGATGAATTAAAAACCCAATAGTGAATGAAATATCACTATTGAATGCTT
>DAINNQ010000216.1:0-5055 GCA_036735825.1 Alteromonadaceae bacterium
ATGTGGTAGTCACCATCAACAGAAACTGTCATAGAAAAACCGCCATGTGTTGCTATTTGCTCAAGCATGTGGTCAAAAAATCCAAGTCCAGTATTGATCTTAACTTCACCTACTTTGTCTAAATTAACGGCAACATTAATATCGGTTTCTTTTGTTGTGCGAACAACATTAGCAATGCGCGCTTGTGTTAATAATTGCTCGGCAATGGCTGACCAATTAAGCGATTGGCGATCATAGAGTAATCCTTGAATGCCCATATTGGCCGCTAATTGCATATCGGTTTGACGATCGCCAATAACAAAAGAGTTAGCAAAATTGACTTTACCTTGTTGTAAATAGTCGCTCACTAAACCGAGTTTAGGTTTACGGCAGCTACAGTTGTCTTCATCAAAATGTGGGCATAACAACACATCGTCAAAAATAACCCCTTGCGAACTAAAAAGGTCCATCATTTTATTGTGGGGCAGATCAAAGTCAGCTTGCGGGTAGCTATCTGTCCCTAAGCCGTCTTGGTTTGACACCATGACTAGGCGGTAACCTTTTTTCTGCAGTGATAACAACACAGGAATGACATTAGGTTCAAAGACTAATTTTTCTAAGCTATCCACTTGCTTGTCGGTAATAGGCTCTTCGATTAACGTGCCGTCACGGTCAATAAATAAAATATTTTGATTTTTTACATTAGTCGCCATCGGTTACTTCTCTTTTGCAAAGGTTGTTTCATCAAGGCTTTGGTAAGCGTTAATGATGGTTTGTTTTAATATGTTTAGTTCACGCTCACTGCCAATACTAATACGTAGGCAATCGTTCAACTGTGGCTGTTTAGATTGATCGCGTATCAAAATGCCCTGTTCGACAAGGGTGTCGAAAATAAAGGCTTTGCTGTCAGTGTTGTCAGTTTGAAATAAGACGAAATTGGCATGACTTGGATAAACTTTAATGCACCAAGATTGGGCTTGCAGCCATTGATTTAATTGTTCGCGTAATACGTTTGTTTCTTGAACGCGAACACTGACTTGTTGAAGCCCTTCAAGGCTTAATGCATTACTGGCAATTTCTGCAACTGGTGCAGAAATTGGGTAAGGTGCTATGACCTTACTAAGTAGTTCAATAATGTCACTGTTTGCCAGTGTAAAACCACAGCGTAAGCCAGCTAAAGCAAATGCTTTTGATAAAGTTCTTAAAATAACTAATTGCGGATATTCTGCCAGCCAAGCACATGTTGTATCTTGGGGCGAAAATTCAATATAGGCTTCATCGACCACAACAATGGCGCTGTCACCGAACATTTCAAGTGCTGTTTTTATATCTTCAGAACGTAACAAGTTACCCGTTGGATTACCTGGTGAGCATAAAAAGACAACTTTCACTTTTCCAACTTGTGCTTGCATACTGGCTAAATCAAGCTGGCAATCAATTAAAGGTACTTTAATTATGCCCGCACCGTGATTTTCAGCACTGATGGCATACATGCCATACGTTGGTGGGCAAATAAGAATATTATCTTGATAGGCTTTACAGAATGTTCTGATCAGCAGCTCTATGCCTTCATCTGCTCCACGAGTGGCTAAAATATTTTCTTTGCTCAAGCCTGAATATTGGCAGTAAGCGTTAATAATATTGTCGGGTTGAAAGTCAGGATAACGATTAATGCAGTCACTGCTTATTTGGTAGGTTCCAGGGCCCGATGCTTCATTAGCGTTGAGCCATATTTTCGAATTAAATGAGCTGCCGCCTGAATACAAACGTCTGGCAGATTGGTAGGGCACCATGTCAACAACTTCTTTTCTTGCAAGTTTTTTAGCAATGCTCATTTTACATCTCACCCTTTTCTAAGCGAATTGTTACTGCACGTTTGTGACCATCTAAGCCTTCTGCATCGGTCAGTTCAGTAATACATTCTGCAATATTAGCAAGCCCCTGTTTGGTGATTTCTTGCACGGTATAGCGACGCGAAAAATCTGCCAATGAAAGACTAGAAATCACTTTTGAATAACCATAAGTGGGTAAAACATGATTGGTGCCGCTGGCATAATCTCCCGCTGATTCTGGAGTATAAGCGCCAACAAAAATTGAACCAGCACTACGTAAGTCTTTTAAAAGCGCTTGCGCGTTATTAGTTTGAATGATCAAATGCTCTGGGCCATATTTATTCGACACTGTTACAGCTTGCGCTAAGTCTTTGGTTAAAATTAATCGACTTTGTGTTAATGCTTGGCGGGCAATGTTTGCTCGTGATAATTGTTGAAGTTGTTTTTCAAGTTCAAGTTGCACGCCGCTAATTAATGTTTCGCTGTTAGATAATAAAATAACCTGACTGTCAGGACCGTGCTCTGCTTGCGAGAGTAAATCTGCCGCAACAAAACTTGCATTAGCGTCTTGGTCTGCGATAACCAGTACTTCTGAAGGTCCAGCAGGCATATCAATGGTAAAACCAGTCACTTGCTGAGCCAGTTGTTTTTTCGCTTCGGTAACGTATTTATTGCCAGGGCCGAAAATTTTATTCACTGCAGGAATCGTTTGGGTACCAAACGCTAATGCCCCGCAGGCTTGTGCGCCACCAATGCGATATATTTCTGTGATGCCACATAAATCTGCCGCAACCAGAATTTCATCGGCAAGCTTGCCATTTTTATCAGGCGGGCAAACCAATACCGTTCGCGGGCATTGGGCAATTTGAGCCGGTACACCCAGCATCAAAACCGTTGAAGGTAGCGGAGCACTGCCTGCAGGAATGTATAAGCCAACACTTTCTATCGCTTCTGTTTTTAATGTACATCGCACGCCTGGTGTGGTTTCAACAGTAATATCATCACTGACTTGTGCTTGGTGAAAACTTTTTATTTGAGCATATGCTGTTTCAATGGCTTTGAGTCTTTTAGGAGAAAGCGCTAATTTAGCGTTCATCACCGTTTGTTGATCAACACGTAAACTGTCTAGCTTAATACCGTCAAATTTTTCAGTTAGCTCATAAAGTGCTTTGTCACCATTTTCACGAACATTATTTAAAATATTCTCTACTTGCTGAGACAACAAGCCGCTTTCAGCAATTGCTGGACGCGCTAACGCTCTCTCTTGTTCATTTGGCGATAATAATGGCCAATTTATTAATTCGTTTTTCATATCATGACTACTTTTTACATCGAATTTAATCGGGAAATGTTAATGAGAACAATTACTTGCTTATCCCATCATTTTTTCTATTGGCATCACTAATATCGAGTTACAGCCAAGCGCATTGAGGTTTTCCATGGTTTCCCAAAAGAAGGTCTCAGTAGCAACCACATGCACGGCAACTAGGTCATCACGCCCAGCAAGAGGAAGAATGGTTGGCGTTTCTTTACCCGGCATTAACGCACTCACTTGTGCGATTTTATCTTTAGGCGCGTGTAGCATAATGTATTTGCTTTCTTTCGCTTTCATTACCCCTTGAATACGCGGTAATAAGGTATTTAAAATATTTTGTTTTTCACTGCAAAGCGGAGTCGCAGTTTGAATTAATGACGCTTTTGATTGAAAAATTTCTTCAACTTCAACTAAACCATTCGCTTCTAATGTTGCACCTGTTGATACAAGATCGCAGATCCCGTCAGCCAAACCAACACGAGGAGCAACTTCAACAGACCCTTTAAGTAAACAGAATTCAATATTGATACCGTTAGCTTTGGCATAACGATTTAATAATTGTGGGTAGGTTGTGGCAAAACGTAAGCCATCTAAACTTTGAATACCTTGATAGTTGAACTCTTCAGGCATAGCGATAGATAAACGACAACCACCAAAATTAAGTTGTGTTGTTTTAATATATTTAGACTTCTGACCCATTAATTCGCGTTCTAGTGCGGTTTCTTCAAGGGTGTTGTCACCAACAATACCTAAATCGCAAACACCATCCATCACTAAACCTGGAATATCAGAACTACGTACTCGCATAATATCAATTGGCATATTAGCAACATGGGCAAGTAAACGTCGGTCAGCTACATTGAGTTTTAAGCCGCAACATTTAAGTAGGGCTTGGGTGTCGTCACTTAAGCGACCTGATTTTTGCATCGCAATGCGTAAGCGTGTTTCGGTTGTCATTGTCTCAATTCCTAAAAAGTAAATTTGCTAGTATTTTCGTTAGTAAAAGTGGTTCTTTATTCATAATTGGGTCTGAGAAAACACCTTAAAATTTGTTCACTAAAACCCTGTATATACAATTTCTTCGCCCTAAAAATGCGAAAACCCCCGAGAGAGTTGGACTCTTTCGGGGGTTTAGAAACTGCTTTTACTAATACCGCTGAAAGGCCCATAGCCCCTCAGCGAATAAACCTAAGTGGCTAATCCGTGTGATGGTGATGATGATGGATAGCGGTTAGGTTTATTTTCATAATATGCTCGTTGTTCTCTTAAATAGTGTAATACTGAAATAACACGGGTTATATGTATATATAACTTGACGAAGTCAACACTTCGCGTAGGTGTTAATTTGTAATTGCTATTTACATTACTGTTTATTTACTGATGGAGCAAGCACTAAATGTGATAGTTTTATGAATATATCGTCTACGTTATAATGAATTTGTCATACTTGCCGATAACGATATTGATGGTTCTTTATTTTTAAATCGTCACAAGATAGTCACTAAAACAGATTTAGGTTAAATAAATGGATATTTTTACGACAGCATTAACGAAAGTTAGAGCAACGCCAATTAAGCCAGAAAAGCTTAGAGTTAAAGCGTTACGTAAAGATGCTGCTGCGTCTAAATTAACCGATGATGAAAACCATTTAGAGCAACATGACATTTATTTTGTTGGTGAAAATGCCCACAAGAAATCTAAATCTCAGCAGCAAAACCAGTCTTCACATGCTGAGAAAGATGAAAATCAAAAGGCAGAAAAAGAACCGCTTGAAGCGCAACATAGCGAAATTGACAGTGATGATGAAGGATTCGAGCAAGGTATTATTGCGAGTGAATCAGTGATTACACATAAACAAGAAATACTTCATCCGAAAAAACACCATGATGATTTAAAGGATAATGAAGGGGATGAAGAAATAAAACATTT
>DAINNQ010000217.1:0-5054 GCA_036735825.1 Alteromonadaceae bacterium
GAAATTGGTATGGATATTAATGCCTCTGGCTATCATCGTCATGGTCAATATATTTTAGAACACGCTGATTTGGCTGGTTTTAATCAAGAACAACAAAAGGCTCTCGCGTGGTTGGTGGGCAATCAACGTAAAAAAATCACTCCACTTGAAGAAGAGTTTTGGTATTTGCTTTCGCCCGACAAGTTGCAAAAGTTGGCCATTATTATCAGGCTGAGTGTGTTATTAAATCAGCAACGACATACTGATAATACGTTTTTACAACACGTGAGTGCACAGCAAAATTCGCTGACTTTAACGCTAGACCATCAATGGTTGTTAGAGCGACCTATTATTGATACTGAGTTACTTTATGAGCAAAGCGCTCTTGAAAAGCTTTCTTGCGAACTGTTGCTTGAATCGGTTTAATGGCTTGAAAACAAACTTTAGGTTTAATTATTGCTATTAAACTTGAAGTTATTGATGAGGCTTTTAGCGAATACTTTTAGCAATCCAGCGTGCGATCCCCTCCCCCCATAATTTATAACCACTAGCATTAGGATGATAGCCATCTATTGCCATTAAATTATCGGAAAAATCTGCCGCTAATTTAATATGGTGCCAGCCGTTCTCATGACAAACTTGCGCTAAATAACCATCTAAACTTTTGGCTTTCATTGCCAGCAACCAACGTAAAGGGATAGGCAGTAATGGAAATTTATTCATAGGAGGCACAGAAGTAAAAAATACTTGAGTTTGTGTTCCCGCATATTGTTCAACAACAGCTTTTATGCCTGTTAGCCATTGTTTCTTATTGGTAAATTGAGTGGTATCGTTAACCCCAAAAGTGATCAATAAAATATCTGTTTTATTGCTATTAGCAATTGAGTTCGTTGCTGATCTTTTCTCATCTAAATCAACTGCATCTTTAACTTTTGCGCCATTTATGCCGATAATTTGCCATTGTGATATGAGATTTTCTTTATTTAAAAATTGGATCACTTGGGCTGTTAACCCTTGTGATATTTCATCAACTCCCACACCAGCAACCGTACTTTCACCAATGTGAAGCAAAGAATACTTGCCGTGTGCTTGACCAAAACGCGGCCCTTTTGCTTCAGGCAAACGTATTGCGTACTTTTTAACCTGCTTTCCTTGGTAAATCACACTACCTATTAATAACAACAAAGCTAGGCAAATACTTAAAATTATCATCTTCTCTATTAATTCAACGGCTCAGTTAATATCAGAGCGCTAGTATTACGGCTTATCTCAGGGAATACAATGGCGTTTTGCTGACAAGAATATGCTAATAGCATAAACAAAAAAAGTCTGACAATGTCAGACTTTTAATATATTTAACATGCTGATTGTATAGAAGTTTATAAGCCTAGCTTTTTAAACTCTTTCTCTACAACTGAGTTAGGTACTGGGATATAACCGTCTTTCTCAACAATTTTCTGTCCTGATTTAGACAATACCATTTTCAAGAATTCAGCTTCCATTGGTGCTAAAGGTTTATTAGGATGCTTGTTTACGTAAACATATAGAAAACGTGAAAGTGGGTATTTCTTAGAAACAGCATTTTCCATATTCGCTTCAATGTAATTATCATCTTTCTTTGAAAGTGGTAAAGCTCTTACACCTGAAGTTTGGTAACCAATACCTGAATAACCAATACCGTTTAATGACGCAGAAACTGATTGCACAACTGATGCTGAACCTGGTTGCTCATTAACACTATTTTTAAAGTCACCTTTACACAATGCTTGCTTTTTAAAGTAACCATAAGTGCCTGACACTGAGTTACGACCGTAAAGCTGAATGTCTTTACCTTCCCACTCACCTGTTAGACCCACATCCCCCCAACGATCAACTTCTTTTTCTGCACCACATTTACGGTTGTTAGAAAAAATCGCATCCACTTGGTCAATACGTAAGCCTTTGATTGGGTTGTCTTTGTGAACAAAAACCGCTAATGCATCAATGGCAACACGTACCGCAGTAGGTTTGTAACCGTAACGTTTTTCAAACGCTTCGATTTCACGAGATTTCATTTTACGGCTCATTGGCCCTAAATTTGATGTAGCTTCCGTTAAAGCTGGTGGCGCAGTTGAAGAACCCGCCGCTTGAATTTGTACATTCACATTTGGGTAAGTACGTTTAAACTCTTCTGCCCAAAATGTCATCATGTTAGCTAAAGTATCTGAACCTACTGATGATAAGTTTCCTGATACACCACTGACTTTTTTATATTCTGGTAAATCTTTGTCTACCGCTAACGATGAAAAGCTCACCAAGCTTGCTAAACCAATAACGCCTAACGCACGTTTGATACCCATATTATTCTCCAATGAGACTTATTTACCAAAAACAAAATTTGGTAATACTTAGTTAATTTGTGAACACTATATAAAGCTTATGTGACAATTATATTTAGACTTTGTGACACTTATATGACAATCGTAAAAAAAACGTCATATAATTGAGAGAAGGGTTTATTGACAAATAATAGGATTCATTCTTTAAATAAACATCTACGACTGAGGTAATTGGCGAATATATTTTTCTTTGCAACAAATGATAAATTCGCTTCCTTCGCCGAGATTTGAATGAATAACCAGTTCAGCATGATGGTGATTAAGTACATGTTTAACAATAGCTAGCCCTAAACCTGAACCACCTGTATGTCTGGAACGTGATTTATCTACCCGAAAAAAACGCTCAGTTATGCGATTAACGTCTTCTGGCCTAATACCAGGGCCATTGTCTTTAACTGAAAACTTAGCCTTTTTGCCTTCTTTTTTCCAGCTAACGTGAATATTTCCACCTTCAGGTGTATAGGCTATCGCATTTGATAATAAATTCGAGCACGCACTTTTAAGCTCATTATCTATGCCTTCGATAGCTAAATTTTCATCTATATCTTTAGTAACTGTGTGCTTTTTTTCTTGATTAAGCCATTGGCTATCTAATAAGAGGTTTTGGATCAATTTAGGCATATTGATCACTTGCTTATCATCTTGATCAATATTGATTTCAACGCGAGATAAAATGAGTAATTGTTCTACAAGTCTGTCCATCCTTGAAACTTGTGTTTCCATTGTTGCGAAAATTTTCTGCCAATACGGATCTAACGCATGATCTGTCATTTGCACCATTTCCACATAACCCCGAACAACGGTTAAAGGCGTTTTCAGTTCATGAGAAACATTAGCCACAAAATCACGTCTCATTTCTTCCAAGCGATGAATTTTACTAATATCTCTTGCAAGAAATAATACTTGGTCTATGCCATAAGCCATCAATCGTAATTCGAGCACGACTTCATTTTTTATTGGCGATGGAATATTGCACGGCTGCTCAAAGTTTCCTTCGTCAAGATATTTAATAAACTCAGGAAAACGAAGTAAGTTGTCGATGCGCTGACCAACATCTCCAGGCCAACGAATACCTAACATGCGTTGAGCTTTTTTATTGCCCCACTCAATTGTTAAATCTTTTGACAAAACAAGTGCCGCATCAGGCAGAGCTTCGGCACCATCTCTAAATTGACGTATTTTATCGTTGAGGATTTTCTGTTTTTGTCTATATTGTTTTGTTTGACGATATAAACCATCATAAATTCGTCCCCAAACACCGTTAGCTTGAGGAGGAGAAATAGTTTTGCTACGCCATAACCATTTGATCAATTTGAGTAAATGGTGGTAATGCCAAATTAATAGCGCTGTGGCACTGACGGCGACAAACAAGAAGGTATAGCCGAAAAGAAACCCGATTAAAGCACTGGAAATTAATATAACAAGCAAACGAATAACGATCGTTCTAGCCGATAAACGAAAATACATACAACTTAAATTTATACACTCACTTTAATTTTACCCGAGAATCGATAACCTGAACCGCGTACAGTTTGAATGAAATCTTCATGCCCTTCGCCCGCAATCGCCTTTCTTAGGCGTCGAATGTGAACATCAACGGTTCTATCTTCAACATAAACGTTTGTACCCCAAACATTATCCAACAGTTGCTCTCTGCTGTATACTCTTTCAGTGTGAGTCATAAAGAAATGCAATAAACGAAACTCTGTTGGCCCTAAATCTAGCGAACGCTCATTTATAGAAACACGATGAGCAACAGGGTCAAGTTTCATACCATGAAACTCAATCGCTTCTTCAAGTGCTGTTGGAGACACGCGACGAATAACCGCTTTAATTCGTGCGATAAGTTCTTTAGGCGAAAAAGGCTTAGTGACATAATCATCAATACCAACATCAAAACCTTTCACTTTATCATCTTCATCAGCACGAGCTGTTAGCATAATAATTGGAATTGTGCGGGTATACTCATTTTGCTTTAATGCTTTCGCTAATTTAACGCCAGTACCACCTGGTAGCATCCAGTCTAACAAAATAAGATCAGGATATGGCTCTACAATTTTAGCTCTTGCTTGCTCATAATCTTCTGCCTCAATAGTATTAAAGCCATTTTGCTCTAATACAAACGTGATCATTTCCCTGATCGGTGCTTCATCTTCTACAACTAAAATCTGTCTATTCATGTAAAAACTTCCTGATCTTCAAAAGTCAACTTCTAGTGACCATTGTGATAAGTTTTTGTGACAATTTTATGACACATGTTAAATTTTAGCCTATATCAAGAATATATTGGTGATATCAATCGAAAAACATAAAAAAAGCGGCCAATTAGCCGCTTTCACTGAGGTTGAGAATAATGAGTTAATTAAAACTTATATTCAATACCTACTGCTAAATAATCTTCGTCTGCACCACTGTCCATATCAAACGTAGTATAAAAACCATAAAGTTTTGTGCTTTTTGCTAGTTTATAATCAGCACCTACAGTAACACCTGATTTATCATCGCCACCATCAAACTCAGCCGTTTGCATTTGGGCTTTTAAAGTCCAATCATTAATAGAATAAGCACCAGAAACTAACAAGCCGTCCATTTCTTTACCTGATGAAATTTGCTCTTGTGTTTGTACCATAGCGCCTAAAGTAAAATCGGCCACTTTACCTGAAACTGTTGCACGAAACACATCGTACCCTTTCATTT
>DAINNQ010000218.1:0-5050 GCA_036735825.1 Alteromonadaceae bacterium
AGCCAAAAGTGTATCAGTTTAGATAATGAATTAGGTGGTTATTTAGCGACTAAATATTTAATTGATATGGGGCACAGAGAGATTGCTTACATTGCTGGTCCTCTTTATAAGCCGGATGCAGCTGCACGATTAGCTGGTCATAAACGCGCATTATTAGAGAATAACCTAGAAGTAAATAAGCAATTAATTTGCGAAAAAGAATTTAAAGAGCAGGGTGGCATCAAAGGATTAAAGCACTTTTTGAAAACGGGTGAAAAATTCACCGCCTTGGTTTGTGCAAACGATGAAATTGCCTCTGGTGCAATGACTTATGCGCGTGAACATAATTTAAAAATGCCGAAAGATTTATCTGTTATCGGCTTTGATAACGTAGTATTTGCCCCGCATCTTTATCCGAAATTAACCACGATAGATAATCCTGTTCATCAAATGGGTAGAATGGCTGCTAAGCTAGTTCTTAAAGATGTTTATAAGCAAAAACATGAAATCAAACGCTTATTTAAACCAACATTAATTATTCGAGACTCTGTTAGCGTTGTTGATAAAGGATAATTCTGATCATGGCCAAGCCAATTGATGAAACTATGTGTCCGCTTTGTCAGTTAAATAATCATTGTGGTGTTGATAACGAAGAGGCTTGCTGGTGTACGCAAACGCAAGTGCCAGAAACATTAATCAAGCAAGTCCCTGAAGAACTGCAGAAAAAAGCCTGCATTTGCCAGCAATGCATCAACAAATTCAACAGCGAAAATATTGTCGAAGTGAAATAATTAGTGATTATTTGAAAGTACGAAGAACTAAACGAGTTAATGTTATGTTTAAATCTTCGTACCATGTTCATGTGTTAATGTCAGTTAAAGTTATTGCAGTTATAGCACTTAGTTATCGTTAAGTACTTCAACATCATAACAATATTCTTTTGTCATCATGTGATTTTTACAGCAGGTGAGTTCATTTACGTATTTCAGGATAAAAACTGATTCGGCGAGCAATGCATTTGTTTTTTAAACATATAGATAAAAGCGGAGCTTGACTCATATCCTAACAATGCAGCAATGGTATTAATACTGTCACCAAGAGCAAGATGCTTAATGGCGATTTGAATATTAAGCCGTTGTCGCCATTCACTATAGGTGATGTCAGTTTCCTTTTTAAATAAGCGCGTTAATGTGCGTGAAGAAGTTTTGACAAATTTACCCCACGAAACTAAATCACTTTTAAGCGAAGGATGCTTTAACAGCTTGTTGGTAATGTTAGTTAAGCGTGGATCTTTCGGATAAGGCAAAAAAGTATCTAATACGGCTGCTGTTAATATTTTATCGCGTATTAATCGTAATAAACGGCCTTCAGTTTCATCCCAATGATAATCAGGAGCAATAAGTTTGCTTTCGTCGATCAATGCTGACAGTAAAGGGCTAGTGGTAATAACCTTGATATGCTGCTGATTTTCTTGCGTCTCTGGTGAAAGTGCCGTTTCTGAAAAATATAACACCGTTAATTTCACCGACGTTTTTGCAATTAATTCATGCTGGCATTTAGCGGGTATAACAATGCCTTGCTTTGGTGGAACAAAATATCGCCCTTGTTCAGAGATCACCGCCAATACCCCTTCTTCAATATAGATGAACTGCATTTGAGGATGTTGATAAGTGTTAACCCCTGCCAATGCAGGAATTTCTCTATGCAGAACAGTGATCGGTGGTGTTGGGCTATCGCTTGTCATTTTATCTATAATTTTTTAATTATTCGCTATACTGTGACAATAAGTTTTAACAGAGAAAATGTAAATATCAAATAATTAACTGAAAAAGAGATTGTATTCAGTATCCAATAATTAATACACTTACTTGGATTTACATATAGATGACTAAAATAAAGATAACAATAAAAAACTCATAGGAATAATAATGAGAAAACTACTTGCCTGCACTATCGCCCTGCCAATCGCTTTTACGAGCGCTTTGGTATTTGCTGAAGGAGAAACGAGTTATCAAGTGTCATTTGATAATGCGGTTCATCACGAAGCGAGAATTTCAGCAAGATTCACTGGCATAGAAAATCAAGTGTTAGAAGTGCAAATGAGCCGAGCGTCTCCTGGTCGTTATGCTTTGCATGAATTTGCTAAAAACGTATATAACGTGACAGCCGTTAACAGTTTTGGTCAACCGCTCACCATCACGCGGCCAAATCCTTATCAATGGCATATTGAAGGGCATGATGGAGAAGTAACCGTCAATTACACTTTGTTTGGTGATAGAGGTGATGGTACTTATGCTCAAATTGACCGCACTCATGCGCATTTAAATATGCCTGCAACATTTATGTGGGCGACAAATCATCAAGATCGCGCCATCAAGGTTGAATTTCGTCCGTTTAATCCTCGTTGGAAAGTCGCAACTCAACTTTTTAAAGGCGAAGGAAGCTATGCCTTTAGCGCGCCAAATCTCGAATACTTTTTAGATAGCCCAACCGAGTTGAGTGATCATCAAGTACGCTCTTGGCAAGTGGAATCAGCGGGTATTACTCAAACGATTCATTTAGCGGTTCATCATGATGGTCTTGATGAAGATCTCGATAAATTTGCTGAAATGGCAAAAAAAGTGGTCGCCGAACAAATTAACGTGTTTGGTGAGCTGCCTGTTTTAGATAATCGCGAATACACTTTTATTGCCTGTTATCTGCCGCATGTGAATGGCGATGGCATGGAGCATAGAAATTCCACTATTTTAACCAATACCAGTTCGTTAGACGAAGGTGAATATCAACAGTTAGGCACCTTGTCACATGAGTTTTTTCATACGTGGAATGTTGAAAGAATTCGCCCGAAAGAGTTAGAGCCTTTTAGTTTTATGACCGAAAACATGACGCCGAGTTTATGGTTAGCAGAAGGTTTTACTTCGTATTACGACAGGCTGATCATCAAACGCGCGAATGAGTGGGATGAAGAAAAGTTTTTTGATCACTTAGCCGTTATTATCAATCAAGCCAACAATATGCGCGGTCGTTTATATTACACCCCAGAAGGTGCAAGCCAGTTAGCAACATTCACTGACGCAGGCACATCGATTGATAAAACCAACTTTAAAAACATCTTTTTTAGTTACTATACCTACGGGAGAGCAGTTGGCTTAGCGCTTGACCTTTCTATTCGCTCTGAATTTCAGGGTAAGTCGCTTGATGACTTTATGCGTCAAATGTGGATTGATTTTGGTAAAGACGAAAAGCCTTACAGTCGAGAAGATGTGCGTTTAACCCTAGCTAAAGTGACAGGGGACGCGATTTTTGCGGATAAGTTTTTTGATGAATATGTGCAAGGGCAAAGTAAAATAGATTTTGCTTCATTACTAAGCGACGCAGGTTTAGCGGTTGAAGTAAAAGACGACGAGAGTGCTTTTTTAGGTAAATTGACGCTTAAATTTGATGGTAAGGCGGCAATGGTAAACAATCAAATTTTAGTCAACAGCCCATTGTATCTAGCAGGTGTGGAATACGGAGACCAAATCGTCAAGCTTGGTCGTAGAACCATTCGTTCGCAAGATTTATGGGAAAAAGCATTAGCGCAATTTTCGCCCGGTGAAACAACAACCCTTGAATATATTCAACGTGGGGAAACCGTACAAAAGCAAATTACCTTTATCAGTGACCTAGCGGTTAAAGTAAGTAAACTCGGTGAAGATGAGCTAAGCGCTGAGCAAAAACAATTTTTGGTCAGCTGGCTTGGTGAAGAAGTTTCAACAGAAGAAAAGCGTTAAACAAATCAAGCCTCATTTGCAGAGCAGAAAACTACAAAATAAACTGTAAAAAAGGTAACTATTGAGCCGCATCTTTTAGCACAATGGTTACCTTGTCTACCTTTAACATCAGTGAAATGGTTTGAGATAATTGATTGATTTTTTTATTGATTATTTTATTAGTTGAATTAAGATAAAACGTAATAAAAAGAACAATAAAGGTTTATCGTGTTTTACAGTCCGCAAGAAATTGAAGCAATAACAATGACATTAAGAGAGTCATTAGGTAGTAATATTCCTTGGAAATATGAAGAAAAATATCATGTTATGCTCAGTGAATTTGCTCAAAACAAAGCGGATGTTGTTTTAGAAAATTTACGTCAATCATTACCTGACGAATGGCAAGGTAAACAAGCGAAAAAACTCCCCGCTGAACTTAAAGAGCAGTTAGGTGCTCTTGCCAAATTGAGTAAAAATCAAAAAATTCTCGCCGTTTCTGCTGATGAACATTCACCGACAATCATTGCTTTATGGTGGCCTTGGGATCATGGCGGCACCTATTCATTACGTATTATGTTATGTAACAACAGCTATGAGAATACGGCAAATCATACTTCATCTGGCATATTCTCAAAGCTGAAAGCCTTATTTGCTTAACGCTTTATTTATTAGATTTAATTGAACTGAACCTTATTTTTATTCACTGCCTTTCAAGCAATGTATGACAGGCTTGTTTATGTATTGCCTTAATGGCAAGTAGCAAGACAAAATTGAAAGTAAGGTGATCAAAGCAACCGTCACCATAAAAACGGGTATTAAGTGAAGATTGACGTAACTTGATAGCGCTTGAGAAAATCCTAAATATAAGAGACTTAGTATGACAACACTTGCCGATATACCGATTATCAGCGCGGCAGAATTATCACGTAACACAAGTTTAATAATGTCTTTTCCTTTCGCACCAATAGCCATGCGCGCGCCAATTTCAAATTTTCGAATTTGAGATGAATACTTCAGCACGCCAAAAAGCCCTAATCCGCTAAGAAAAAAAGTGATGATTGTTAGCGCCATCGTGGTATACGCTGTTGCTTTAGCGCTGAATAATCGCTCATTTTTATAGTGAGATAATGATGAGTAACTAAATAAGCTCAATCTGGAGTCGACAGTTTTTATTAATGCCACTAATTCGTCACGAGTTAGGTCTTGATTGGGTTGTATTTTAATCAACAGCATATTACGAGATAAACTGGCAGGGTAATAAAACCGTGGTGATTGGCTGATTCGACCAGGAATATTAATACTTTTCACGACCCCAATAA
>DAINNQ010000219.1:0-5047 GCA_036735825.1 Alteromonadaceae bacterium
AATTTCGCCCTAACCTTAGGCCATTATTTAACAAACCTTAGCGAAGAAGAAAAAGCATATATTCTTGATAATCACTTGGTTTCGTATCCTGTGACACATGAAGGTTTGCCGCCTTTTATCATTACCAAAAGTTTTTCCAACATCACTGAACGCGGTTTTGTCACCGACTTAATCAAAATAGCCATGGCAAAAACAGGTATTATTTTTAAGCCTCTTTATGTCGAAAACTTAGAACAAACGACGGAAAAAATTGCTCAAAGTGCCGCTAAACTCCTAGTTAATGTTGAACAGAGCAATGCTTCAACAGCTGAGTATCATTTCAGTATTCCGTATTTAAAAGCACACTACAGCCTAGTGTATAACCCAAGCATGACTGAAATATCGCAATTATCCGATATTGGCAAATTTACCATTGCCGCTGTGCAAAGTTTCAATGCCACGTCATTACTGACACAAGACTTTCCCAATGCGAAAATTAAAATATTCAATAGCATTGACCACGCTTTAAAGGCGGTTGCCGAAGGTAACGCGCAAGTGTTTATCGGCAGTTCATTAATAACGTCATATTTAATTAAAGAGCAAAGGCTATCTAATTTAACGTCTCAGCCTTTGCCTGCATTTCATCCAGAAGCGCAATATACTTTTGCTTCAACACATCAAGATAGCGCACTGATTTCACTACTAAACAAAACCATTAACTCGATCAGTGCAGACAAATTTGACGCTATGTACGCAAAATGGAGCCAATCTTCTTTTCCCCAAAACAATGTGCAAGCGCAAATTGAAGTGGCTTATCGTCAAGCAAGCTATGTTTTTTTCACAATTATGCTCATCGCGTTAATCATTTTTTGGGTTTATTACCGACAGCTGCAAGTACGCAAAATTGCACAAAAGAAAATTGAACATGCGTTAGCTATTGCTGAAGCGGCTCGAAAGGAAGCAGAACGTTCAGCTCAGGCAAAAATCACCTTTCTCACGCGAATGAGCCATGAGATCAGAACCCCGATGAACGGAGTACTAGGCATGGCTGAAGCACTCAACTTTACCCAATTAAATAAAGAGCAAAGTGAATTGCTTGAAACACTGGAAGGCTCGGCTCGACATTTATTGGCATTGCTAAATGATGTACTCGATTTTTCTAAAATGGATGCTGGCAAGCTCACATTAGAGTCAGTGCCAGTGAATTTTCATTTACTCGCCCAAAACGTGATCAAAAGTTTTAAGCATGTAGAAAGCCAAAATAACATCGTTTTGAAGTTGGTTATTGACGATAACATCACCCACAGTTATTTCACCGATCCAACCCGATTAAATCAAGTGCTCAACAATTTAGTCAGTAACGCGATAAAATTCACTCACAGGGGCAGTGTCACACTCTCGCTGCAACGTATCGAGCAAACATCTGATAAACATGATGTTTTTGATACTATTAGAATTTCAGTCATTGACACAGGCATTGGTATTTCTCCTGCACAACAACAATTACTTTTCACTCCTTTTATTCAAGCCGACAGTGACACCACTCGAAAGTTTGGTGGCACAGGATTAGGTTTAAGTATTTGCCAAGAAATCATCATCGCCATGGGCGGCAAAATCACCATTGATTCGCGCGAAAACCTCGGTAGCACTTTCTCTTTTGATTTAACGTTTAAAGAAGCAGGATATGAAAAAGAAAATGTCGACCGCCGTAAAAATAGCCGTAAAACCAATGCGCCTCATGATGATCGCTTTCGTGATATTCGCGTGTTAATTGCTGAAGACAACCTCGTTAATGTTAAAGTACTCTCTGCGCAATTAGCTCGGCTAAATATCCACTGTGACGTTGCCTTTGACGGTGTTGAAGCACTGGCATTACACACGGAAAAGCCTTACGACATAATTATTTCAGATTGTCACATGCCTAATATGGACGGTTTCGAATTAGCGAAAATTTTGACAAAAACACAGCTAAATCAAAATCAATCACCCCTGCCAATCTGGTTAATTGCAGTGACCGCTGACGCATTAAGCGGCGCAGCAGAAAAGTGCCTAGCTGCTGGCTTTGACGATTACATGGCCAAGCCATGCCCTCAAGAAGAGATCACCAATAAGCTCAACCATGCTTATCGAGCTCTGATGGAAAAACGAGCTGAAGCCAAGCAAGATTAAAAAACTAATCAAAAACAACATCTGATACTAAATTATTATAATGACACATCCATAGCCAAAACCTATCAACACAATAACAACAAACGATTTTACCAATTAAAAACTATTGACCATAATGACCTCAATGACTTAGCAAACAGCAAATACAACCTGGTATTTGTTAACTTTTACTAACTACGAGAGCAAATAATGATGTTAAACAATATTGAAGGTCAAAACGTACCCAACGTATCTTTTCCTATTCGTCAAAACGATCAATGGATAACACGCACTAGCGATGAAATTTTTGCCAATAAAACGGTAGTATTATTCGCTTTACCAGGGGCTTTTACCCCAACCTGTTCATCAACACATTTACCACGATATAACGAATTAGCTGCAACATTTTTTGCCAACGGTGTTGATGAAATAGTGTGTTTATCGGTTAACGACACCTTTGTGATGAATGCTTGGGCAGAAGATCAACATGCTGAAAATATTAGCTTTATTCCTGATGGCAATGGCGAATTCAGTCAAGCTATGGGTATGTTAGTTGATAAAACAGCCATAGGTTTTGGCAAACGTAGCTGGCGTTATGCGATGTTAGTTAAAAATGGCAAAATCGAAAAAATGTTTATTGAGCCAGAAGTTGAAGGCGACCCGTTTGAAGTCTCTGATGCTGATACTATGTTAAACTTCATCAACCCTCAAGCGGTGCAAAAACAAGCAATTACCGTATTTAGCAAACCTAATTGCCCATATTGTAAAAAAGCTAAGCAACTTTTAACTGACAAAGGTTTAACTTTTGATGAATTAGAAGTGGGTACAACAATCAGCTTAGCGAACTTAAAAGCATTATCGAATGCTGATACCGTTCCTCAAGTATTTATTGATGGTCAATTAATCGGTGGAAGTGAAGCATTAGCGGCCTATTTCGAATAAGTTATCTGTGCTTTATTGATTTTACTTGAGCTTCTATAGCCTCAAGTAACAATATCGAAAATCACTCATTAAATTCATATTTAATATCTCAACAACAAAAACCGATTGCCAGTCGGTTTTTGTTGTGACATCATTTAAATCATCATATGTGAGTGAAATTTATGCAGCTAGGTGAGTTAGAAAAGTTAGTGCTTCAATTTTTGTGGGGCAAAAAAGAAGCTGATGCGAAACAGGTTCATAGTGTACTTGGTGTTACGCGTGGAATTTCGCTAAATACCATTCAAAGCACATTAGATCGATTATTTAAGAAGGAGTTACTTAGCCGCAATAAGCAAGGTCATGCCTATTGTTACCGCGCTAAAGTAGATCGTGAAAGCTTGATCGCGCAATTAATTGCTAATGTGACTAGTGATTTTGTTGAAGATGGTGAGAATAGTTTAATTGCTGCCTTTAGCTCTGCGTCATCGCAATTAGATGATAATCAACTAGATAAACTGGAAAGCCTTATCGAAGAACAACGAAAACTTAGAAAAGGTTAACAGTAACAATGATCGTTGGTGACTTAGCAATTACATTAAACTTAATGAGTGTCGCAGTGTTGGCATTTATTTTGTGTATTGTCTTTATTAGCATTCTTGCTAAGTTATTTATCCCTAAGCTGGATAACATCACTTTTACTGTACGTAAATTCTTCTTTTGGCTTTTAATTACTGCTCCGTGGTGGGTTGCATCAATTTGCATCGCGCTGTTTTGGCCTCGCCAAAATAATGGGGTTTATTTTTCATGGTTCGATGAATTTGCCCATTGGCACCATATCGATATTTTCAACTTTTTCAGTTGGCATGCTGCCACGTTAATATTTGCCTGTTTATTTGTTTTTGGGGTAGGTATTTCGGTTCTTTATCGAAAGAGAAAACAGTCAGCCTCTTTGTCTAACCTTCTCGACTTTGCACAAAATAATACAGAAAACCAAGTACAAAGTGATTGCGACTTTTTAACGTTATCAGTACCAAATCCTATCGCCTTTACCATTGGCTTTTTATCGCCAAAAATATACATATCTACTGGGTTACAAAAACAAGTTAGTGAGCAAGAATTGGCGATTATCTTAAAGCATGAAGCTGCTCATGTTGTGGCGCGTGATCCTCTATTTAAGGTGGTTTTTTCGGTTTTTGCGGGTTTCTTTCCTTCAAACATAAAGCGGCAATTGCTGGAAAAATACACTTTACTTACTGAGCAGCTAGCCGATAGTAAAGTTGCTAGTGAGTACGACAATTTAGATGTTGCACAAACACTCATTAATGTTGCTCGAATGCAACGCAGCATTTCAAATCACCACATCGGAGCGAGCATAAGTTATTTTGGTTTCGATCAAACTAACACTCGTGTACAAAGTCTTATATCACCCATGATTTCGACTCCACGCATTTTACTGCTGACAGCGACCTTACTAATAATAGTTATGCCATTATTTACGGCTTCTACCGTCGATAGTTTACATCATTTTATTGAAACTATTTTCACTCACTAATTAAGGATTAGGAATGAAATTTATATCTGGATTTTGCTTAAATAAAAAACCGACACCTAGTCGGTTTTTTATCATGTTTTTAGCATTTAACTCGGTATTGCCAGTTTTTGCACAAGAGCCACCCACACCTGTTGTCACTATGGGAGAAGCCGTGTCAATGACACTGGAAAACCATCCTGAATTAAAATCACTCGTTCTACAAAAGCGAGTTTGGGATGGCCGCATTCAGCAATCGTCAATAGGCCAACGCCCGCAGATTTCTTTTACGGTTGAAGATGCACTCGGCACTGGAGAGCATAGCGGTTTTAATAGTATGCAATCTACGCTCACTTTTTCGTGGTTATTACAACAAGAACAAATCGACGGTCGTATAACTAACACCAAAATTGAAGCGACTCAGGTAGAAATTAAACGTCAAATCAAAGCGCTAGATTTATCGGCATTTAC
>DAINNQ010000220.1:0-5026 GCA_036735825.1 Alteromonadaceae bacterium
CTTTTACGTTGTCGATGATGATCAAATCAATGTTGTTATGGTTAAAGAACTTGATGATTATGCCTATAAAGATCAAGTACATGGGTAATAACATTATCAGCACTTGTTGTAATATCGATAATATGAATATGCTCTTCAAGCTTGCTACTGGGTAACTCTAAGTCGTCAAATTGAGAAGTTAATAACTTAGGTGAAAAAAAATGATCCACTCGGTTTGCCATGCGCTCGGCGATAAGTTGCCTGTCCCCAACAAGAAAACAACTCAGTAAATCAGTATTTAATTGCTCAAACCTTTTCCGTTGATGATATTTAAGCCCTGAGTAGGCTAACACATAGCTCTGTTCTTGATGACGTTCATCGGTTAGAAAATTCAACATATTCTCTATCCAAATTGCGCGAATATCATCGTTAATCGCCTGACCATTCGCCATCATCTTTTTAGCTTGTTCACTATGAAAATCATCGGCATCAAGGTAAGTGAAAGCTAACTCATTGGCCAAGCCCTGAGCTATGGTTGATTTTCCTGTGCCGCTAACGCCCATGATCAATATTAATTGTTTAGCCATTATCTGCATGCCTTTGTATCATTATCCGTATGCATTTGCGTGATTATTTGCATTATGGTGACTTCAACTTGATAGGTTTTTCCTGACTTAATTTGACGAATGGTGTTACCTTCTATGGGCTTACCGTCAACAATGCACCGCAAATCATGTGGAGAGTTGTCAGATTCCACTGTTTTAACACGAGAAAAATTCACCACAAACGTTGCACCTTGAAATGTTCTCGTCACGCTAAGGTGTGGCCAATTTTTTGGAAATTTTGGTTCGATAACCAGCGTGCCTGCTTGACCTTTTAAACCACATAATTCTTCAACAATGCAGCGATATACCCATGCTACCGTGCCTGTATTAAAGAGCTGGCTTGAACGACCGGCAACTTCGGGGTGTTGAAAATAGGCTCCGCGATAATAATTGGGAATAAATGTCGGCAATTGCTGGCGAGTCAATGCGTCTTGTTGATTGGGCAACATATGCATCAGCACGTCAAAGGCTTTATCTGCTTGGTTATTTTGATAAAGACTATACGCATAAAATGCAGCGGCGTGATTATAAACCGCACCATTTTCAGCAACACCAGGAAATTTTTGCGTTAAGCGGCCAATATTTTCGTTCATTTTGGTGTAACTAGGAGCAAGCATCATCACGCCAAATGGGGTGAGTAATTGCTGATCTATCGCGGTAAGCATTTTACCGATTTGTTGTGGCTTGGCTGCACCGCTTAGCATCGCCCAAGTTTGCGGGTTTAAATAAATTTTGCCTTCTTCGTCACTACTAATACCAAATGAAATGCCATGATCGTTAATGCCTCTTGCATACCAATCACCATCCCAAAAATATTCATTCATGACCTGATTAAGCTCGGCAATAACAGGTAAATATTCGGCAACTTTTGCATGATTTATCTGATATTGTTGACAAAGCTGGCACCAAACTTTGAGTGAATAAGCGGTTGCCACCGTTAACCAAGCGGAAACGCCTTTATTTAAATAACCGACCATATTCATTGGGTCGCACCAGTCACCCTGTTCAATATAACTTAATCCTCGCTCGTCACGGGCATTGATCAGATAATCGAGTGCTAAGTTAATGTGGTCGATGACAGTGACATCTTGCTCAGAATCTGCAAAACCTAGGGTTTGACTTAATATGTCTTGATCATTAGTTTCGTCTAAATAGCATTTTAAACACAGCGTTAGCCAAATACCGTGGTCGCTATGCGGCACTAAATTGATATATTTTAATTCGGCTTTCTCGTGCAGTAATATGCCGTCTGGCATAGCACCAGAACTGGCTTGTTGAGCAAGTGCGGTGAGCAGGGCAATACGTGTTTTTTCAGGTTTTATATAGGCCATGCCCATCGCATCTTGTAAATAATTACGCGTTTGTGGATCGGTGGTGAGGCGATTTACGTCACCATGATAAAACACTTGTCGAGGTAACCAATGATTAATGAATTGATTTAATTCTGGCTCTGGTGACTCGATAGTAACACAACCTTTGGTGCTCTCTATGTAAGTTTGGTAGTCAAGTTGGGCTTTGCTAATACCTTGTTCATCATCAAGATACTTAGCTCTAAGCGAAGAGATTTCGTTATTATTGTGTGCAGGACCAAAAATAAATTGATGCGAAATTTTTTCTTGGTTTTGCAGGAGATGATCAAATTGCATTACCGCAACAGGTGTTTGATAAAGGGCGTCGGCATGTTCTAGTTTCTTTGCTTGAATAGCATCAGGATGATGCAATCCTCCTTCGCCTTCAAAAAGTGTTTGGTTGGCGCACCAGCTTGTTGGCGAATGTTTTGATAATAAAAAGGTTTTATCTTTCAAGTGCTGGTTTTTAAAATAATCTGCCACTTTTTGATAAGGGGTTACGCTGGTCGCAATGATGCCATTAACCTCAGAGTCAAACGTTGCTGACTGATTCATCCATGACATATAACCAATAGAAAAATAAGGATAAATAGCAATGTTGCGAGGTTGATTACTTTTACTGGTGACATGAATTTGCCAAATCTCGAGCGGATCTGTTTTTGGTAAGGTTAATGAAATCTCGATGTCTAAATCGCTATGGCTGATTTGCCATAATAATTGATTTTTACCGACAGAAAATTTGAATGACTGTAAGCGCGTTCTCACCGGTTCGAAGGGTACGGAGAATAATTCACCACTGTCTAAACATTTAAAATAGAAAAAACGACCCGCATGATGGGCAAAATAACTTTGCTCTGGCTGCATAAAACTTTGCGCTTCCATGTTGGGAGCACGAGAATATTTACTTGGCTCAGGCTGCATAAATTGCGCAACGGCATAGCCTCGACAATTCATGTGGATCATCATGCTTTCATTCCATAAAAAGCCACTGGCTTGTGCCATTTTTATGGGATCTGTTATATCAACTCTATGGTTAATATAATCGTGCTGGTACATCGTTTTTCCTTTTCTATATACGTAAATTAATGGCTTACGGTAACGTTTTTTCGATCTGCTAAATCGGCTTGAATTTCTTTAATACGCTCATCGGATAATGAGTAATAACGCACGACGATCACGGAGAAGATGGCAAATACGGCAGGAATTAACGTCATTAATAAGACGATGCCTGTTTGCGAGTCATGAGATTGTACTTGGTTGGCAACATAGCCCATGGACGCTAAAAGCCAGCCGATCATTGCTCCCGCAATCGCGCCACCGAGTTTTTGCGCGAATGCTGCGGCAGAAAATACCATGGCGGTAGCACGGCGTTTATGCTTCCATTCAGAAAAATCAGCGGTATCTGCGTACATAGAAAATACCAAAGGAGATTTAGGACCGAGAACAAACCCGATAGCAATTTGCAATACATACATGGTCATAATTTGCTCTTTCGGGACAAAATAAAAAGCGATGGATAATATCGCGACAATTGTCATCAGTATCATCAGTAATCGGCGTTTATCGCAAAACTTGGTCATGATCGGTGTTGAAGCAGCGCCAACGGCAAGAGCGATCATATAGGCGAAAGAAAAACTGCCGATCAAATCTTCTCGTTCAACGAAATACTTAAAATAAAAAGTCCCTGTACTACCACGAAGGGTAATAGTCATCATAATGATCAGGGCAAGACTAAATAAAATTAACCAAGGTTTATTTTGAGTTAAATCTTTAATGTCTTGTAAAATAGGGGTTTTCTGTTCTTTTGGTGGCGCAATGCGTTCTTGAGTGGTGACAAAAGTAATAAAAAATAACACGGCAGCGACACCGCCATATACTGCCATGGTGAGTTGCCAGCCCAGCGCTTCATTTCCTTGGCCTAAATATTCCACTAATTTCGGCGTTAAATAGGCGACTAAGCTACCGCCAGAAAAAGCCCCGATAAACCGAAAACTGGTTAGCGTGGTTCTTTCTTGGCTATTTCCCGTCACAACACCAAGTAATGCACCATAAGGGACGTTGATGAAGGTATAGGCAAGCATCATAAAAATATACGTTGCATAAGCCCAAATCAATTTTCCGTTGTCGTCAAAATCAGGCACGGTAAAAGTTAATACGCCTGCGGCAACGATTGGAATAATCCCCCAGAGTAGATAAGGACGAAATTTACCAAAGCGCGTTTGCGTTCTGTCGGCTAATGCCCCCATCATAGGATCTGAAAAAGCATCAATCAGCCGAGTAACCAACATCATGGTGCCGACAGCAGCAGGATGTAAACCAAACACATCGGTATAAAAAATAAAGAGAAAAACATCAAACACTCGCCAATAAAAATTAGAGGCTACATCACCGCAGGCGTAGCCAATTTTTTCTTTTAATTGTAATTTGCTCATAAATCGCTCACCGTTTTTTATTAGTGTAGTTTGTTTTTTGTGCTGGTAAGTAAATTACAATAATATGTAAGCGCTTACAAATTTTTAATTAAGTAATATTGAAATATTTTGCTTATATTGCGATTTTAGACAGAAAATGTCTCACAAGACATTTTGTATTATATATTTTAATTCAGTAAGTTATCGTGTTTGTTGTAATAATTACAAAAATAATGATTGACGATATATTGAACATAAACTAACGTAATGTAAGCGCTTACAGGTTGCTTTGAACGTTTATATCCTTACACACGTTAAAAATTTTCTCCTGACTTGTAAGCGCTTACATAGATTTAATGATAACTATTAAAAAAATATGAAGAAAAAACATCGAGGGAGACATAAATGAAAACGTTTAAAAAATCTCAGTTGGCTACCAGTTTGTCGGTAGTTTTGGGGGTAGGGGCTTTTACTTTAGCTCAAGCACCAATGGTTTATGCAGCCGAAAATGCAGAAGAAGAAATTGAAGTTATTGAAGTAACGGGTATCCGTGGTTCTTCAAAAGCAAGTATTAATGGTAAACGATTTGCTAGCTCGCAAGTTGATGGTATCGCTGCTGAAGATATTGGTAAATTACCAGATGTAACTATTACTGATTCACTACAACGTATCACAGGTGTTC
>DAINNQ010000221.1:0-5018 GCA_036735825.1 Alteromonadaceae bacterium
GTATCAATATTACTGATGAGTACACTCGAACTCATGGTCGCTCAACCAACCAAATGCTTAACGTAACCCAAACAGGTGCGCGTTATGCTTTAGGTGCAAGATACACGTTTTAATTTAGTGTATTAAGTCGCTAGGTTCTCCCTCACCTAGCGACTTGTTTAGTGTGTAAGTTATTGCCACTGATGAGTTCACACTTTTCATGTGGCTTTATTCTTATATAAGGGAGAGATATTTTTAAAAAATATATTTATCACTGTTTTATAGTTACAGTGTCATAACACAGATAAACTATTTTTTAAGAATATTTAAGATAGTAGCGGTAAGAAGTTAGTAATATGACTGAACAAGTTAAAAGAATTATTATTGTAGGTGGCGGTACTGCAGGTTGGATCACTGCAGGTATTATTGCTGCTGAGC
Source organism: Alteromonadaceae bacterium (assembly GCA_036735825.1). Classification (GTDB taxonomy): domain Bacteria; phylum Pseudomonadota; class Gammaproteobacteria; order Enterobacterales; family Alteromonadaceae; genus DAINNQ01. Next base: position 418 of record DAINNQ010000221.1, read on the forward strand.
ATATTACTGCAAATACTGAAAATCCAATTCAAATCACCTTGATCGAATCAACAGACATTGAACCAATAGGGGTTGGTGAAGGCACGTGGCCTTCAATGAGAGAAACGCTTAAAACTATCGGTATTAATGAAGCCGAGTTCTTATCTCAATGTGATGCTTCATTTAAGCAAGGGTCAAAATTTGTTAATTGGATTGGAACAAACAATTCAAATGATAGTTATCACCACCCTTTTACTGTGCCAGATGATTATTTTCAGGTAAATTTAGCTCCACACTGGTTATTACATGGACAGGAAATTCCTTTCGATTTCGCCGTGACGTTTCAAGGAAAATTATGCGAACATAATTTGGCTCCGAAACAAATCACATCACCTGAATACACTTTTATTGGTAATTATGGCTATCATTTAGATGCTGGCAAGTTTGGTCGCTTTCTGCGCGAACACTGCACCAGTAAACTAGGGGTTGATCACATTGACGATAGAGTTGAGTCTGTTAACTTACATAAAAGCGGTGATGTCAGTTCAGTTCAAACAAAACGACACGGCGAGATTGAAGGCGACTTATTTATCGACTGTACAGGTTTGCATGGCTTACTTTTAGACAAAACATATGGCATTCCATTCGTCAGCTGTAAAGACGTTCTCTGTAATGATTCGGCAATAGCCGTTCAGGTCCCTTATGACCAGCCTGATCAAAATATTAACTCGGCTACCCTTTCAACAGCAGTAGAAAACGGCTGGATTTGGGATATTGGCTTACAAAGCCGACGCGGTGTTGGTCACGTTTATTCCAGCGCCCATTGCAGTGATGAGCAAGCAGAACAAACCTTAATACAATATATACAAGCTACAACGAACAACACAGCAGTAGAACAGCTCCAGTTCAAGAAACTGGCAATAAACCCAGGTCATAGAGAAATTCTTTGGCATAAAAACGCCGTTGCTATTGGCATGTCAGCAGGATTCATTGAACCGTTGGAAGCCTCAGCAATCGCAATGATTGAACTATCAGCAAAATTTATTTCCGCGCAATTACCGCAAAACAGAGCAACAATGGACATTATCGCCAAGCGCTTTAATCACAAATTTTTAGATCGTTGGGAGCAAATTATCGATTTTTTAAAGCTTCACTATGTATTATCTAAACGTCGTGATAGTCAATATTGGCAAGAGTGCAGTTCACTTGAAAATGCCCCTTCGAGACTGAAAGATAAATTAGCCTTATGGCAAACACAATCTCCTTATACACATGACTCTTTAGTCACAGAAGAGTTATTTCCGTCTGCGAGTTATCAGTACATTTATTATGGAATGGGTGGAAAAACTAAGGTGAGATTGACACAGAAAATCTTTAATGAAAAAAAACGAGTGAATCAAATCATTCACGAGAACAATACTAAAACCAATAAATTACTCAGTGTCTTACCAAGTAACCGCGAGTTACTCAATAAAATTAGACAATTTGGATTACACAAAATTTAAGCGGCATTTACGGGAGTTTGTCATGGCCAAACATGAATTAGTAAACAACATAGATCATAAAGACATAAAAATAGATACTAAGCGTTGTGAAGAATATGGCGACAATATTTGGTATAGCTTCACATTTGTAGATGAGTTCAGAGCCGTTCAAGCGTATTACCCTATCTTTTTTAATAAAGATCCACAAACGGGCCAATTTACTCCTGTTGCTCTTTTTGGCTTTCAAGATCAAGAAAACCTGTTTTTAGATGATCATGGTTGGCAAGCAGGTTATATTCCAATTTCTGTTTCGAGAATGCCTTTTACCATTGGCAAACAAATGCAAAATGGTGAAGAAGCTCGCGTTTTAACAATTGATATTGAACACCCAAGAGTTAATAAACAAATAGGACAGCCGTTATTTTTAGACTTTGGCGGCAATAGCGATTACTTAGAGTCAATTGCAGAAATGATGGAAGCATTGCACCATGGTGTTGCGAAAAATGCAGAATTTGTCAACTGTTTAACTGAGCTAGAATTACTAGAGCCCTTTACTTTAGATGTCCAATTAAATGACCAATCAAAAAATCAAATGATTGGTTTTTATACTATTAATGAAGAAAAGCTAGCTAAACTTTCTGATGAACAACTGTCAGGTTTATGGCATTCAGGCTACCTAAAAGCGATTCATTTTATTATGGCTTCACAAGGAAATATTGGCCATTTAATCAGCAAGAAAAACAAACAACTTGGCCTATAAATATCATGCTTGATATTTCGCAAAAAACTCAAGTAATAACAGGGATAACACCTGAAAATATTACCGAAGAGATTTTATATTCTCCAACACCCATCGTGTTAAAGGGTTTTTGCAACCATTGGCCAATTACGCAAGCAGGTTTGAGCTCAGATGAACAAGCCGTTGAATACCTTAAGTCGACCTATTCTGGAGAATTAGTCATTGGTACCTACGGACCACCTGAAAATAATGGCCGTGTTTTTTATAATCAAGATTTTACTGGTTTTAACTTTATTGCCTCTAAAGTTGATTTAAAGGTTGTTTTAGAAGAAATTCTAAAGCACAAAAAATCTATCAAACCACCAACAATGTACGTTGCCTCAACAGAACTAGGCAAGTGGTTTCCAAAGATTGTAGACGATAATAACTTTCAAATACCAAATATCAATCCATTAACCAGTATTTGGATTGGCAACCAAAGCATCATAGCGGCACATTATGATTTCCCCACCAATGTTGCTTGTAATGTGGTAGGAAACCGACGGTTTACCTTATTTCCTCCCGATCAAATAAGTCATTTATACCCAGGTCCTATAGAGTTCGCACCGGGTGGACAAGAAATCAGTTTAGTCGATTTTTCAAACCCAGATTTTGAAAAATTCCCAAAATTTCAACAGGCAATGAATCATGCCCAAGTAGCGGAACTAGCACCAGGTGATGCCTTAATATTACCCAGTATGTGGTGGCATCATGTACAAGCATTTGACGCAATAAATGTCTTGATAACACATTGGTGGCGTGACACTCCTAGCTACATGGGTAGACCTAACAATGCCCTTTCTGCTGCCATATTGGCATTAAGAAGCCTTCCGAAAGAGCAAAGGTTAGCGTGGAAGCATATTTTCGATCATTACATTTTTAATGAAGAATTAGACTCGCACGAACATATACCTGATGCCGTAAAAAATATTTTAACCTTACCGATAGATGAAATGTCTGCACGGCAATTAAGAGCAGATCTCTTAAATAAACTAAAGAGATAATCACTCGGTCACTAATACCTAGGTAGAAAAGATGAATAACAGTAAAAAAGTACAAAAAGTCGTGATTGCAGGAGGTGGTACTGCTGGATGGATGGCAGCTGCCGCCATGAGCAAACTTTTAGGCAATACGATTGATGTCACATTAATTGAATCTGATTTGATCCCAACTATTGGTGTAGGCGAAGCTACGATCCCAACCTTACATTTATTCCATCGTTTATTGGGGATAAATGAAAAAGAAGTAATGGCTGCGACTAACGCCACCTTCAAACTCGGTATCTCATTTGAAAATTGGCATGATGTGGGCAAGGATTACATTCACTCTTTCGGTTATTTAGGCCCTGATTGTTGGGCATGCGGCTTCCAGCACTTTTGGTTAAAAGGAAAACAAAGAGGCATAGTTTCAGAAATAGGTGATTACGTTGCCGAACATCTGGGCTGCAGAGAAGGAAAATTTGCTGTTCTAGCAAACCAAGACCTTAATCACGCCTATCACTTAGACGCAGGTCTTTATGCAAAATTTTTAAGAGGCATTGCTGAAAAACATGGAGCAATGCGCGTAGAAGGAACCATTGAAGAAGTAATCCTAAATCCTGCAGATGGTTATATTAAATCGCTACGTCTAGGTAACGGCAAAGTTGTTGAAGGCGATTTATTTATTGATTGCACGGGCTTTAAAGGTTTACTGATCGAACAAACACTGCATACTGGCTTTGATGATTGGAGCCATTATTTACCTTGTAATAGTGCGATTGCTGTTCAAACAGAATCAACAGGCATGCCAGTCCCATATACGCGTTCAATAGCTAGAGAATCAGGATGGCAATGGCGTATTCCTTTACAAAACCGTACCGGTAATGGCTTAGTTTTCTGTGATAAATACCTGTCTGATAATGATGCTATTGAGTTCTTATTGAAAAACGTTGAAGGAAAAACATTAAACGAACCTAAAGTCATTAAATACACAACAGGAGTTCGCCGTAAGCAATGGGTGAAAAACTGTGTTGCTGCTGGCTTATCTGCTGGCTTCATTGAACCTCTTGAATCTACTGGCATTCATTTATTTCAAAAGGCGGTGGTTCGATTGCTACAACTTTTCCCGCAAAATGGTTTCAATCAAGCGGATATTGATGAATACAATCAACAATGTAAAGATGAAGCGCTCAACATACGAGATTTCATCGTCATGCATTACCATGTCACTCAAAGAGAAGATTCTAAGTTCTGGCGTTATTGTAAAAATATGGAAATTCCAGACACCCTTAAGCATCGTTTGGCTTTATTTGAAGAAACAGGCCGAGTGTTTAAAAAGCACGGTGATTTATTTGGTGAAACCTCTTGGGTTCAGTGTTTATT
>DAINNQ010000222.1:0-1453 GCA_036735825.1 Alteromonadaceae bacterium
TGCTTAAACTGTTTAACTTTTTGACGCAGTACTGGCACTCTAAGCCCAAGAAACTTATCACCAGCACCGTAGTCATTTTCACCCGTTTTAAAAAATCGTGATGAATGTTGAGCAATATCAGGATCGGCTAATTCCGTTAATTGATTTAAAATTTGCTCAACATACATAGTTAATGGCTCTTATAAGTAAAACTTTCTTTTAGAACAATGTTATCTAAAGATGTGCCTAACAGCACCTCAAATTCGCCTGCTTCTGCTAACCAATTATTGGTGTTAACGTCCCAAAAAGATAAATCTCGTTGGGTGAGTTCAATAGATATTTGTTTACTCTCTCCTGGCTGTAAATACACTTTATCAAAGCCTTTTAATTCTTTGGCAGGGCGAATAACGCTGGCTTGTTTATCATGTAAATACAACTGCACAACTTCTGCACCCGCAACTGTTCCCGTATTTTTAACTTGCGCGGTAACCGTTAATGTTTCGTTTTCAGCTAGTTGTTGGCTTGATAGTTTTATTTGAGAAACATCAAACGTGGTGTATGACAAACCATGGCCGAAGGCAAACGTGGGTTTTATCTGTTGCTGTTCAAACCAACGATAACCAATAAAAACACCTTCAGAATATAATGATTCTTCCGCGTTATAATCATTGAGGGCAATTGGGGCAACATGCGCTAATTTCTCAGGTAAAGTAATTGGCATTTTACCACTTGGATTAACCTCACCAAACAATACATCGGCAAAAGCATGGCCTGCTTCCATACCGCCATACCACCCCCACACAATGGCATTCGCTTTATTTGCCCAAGGCATTTCAACCGCAGAACCTGCCACTAAAAACACCACGGTTTTTTCATTAGCGGCTAATAACTTACTGATGATTTCATCCTGATTATTCGGTAGTTTCATATCTGGGCGATCAATGGATTCACGGTCATCACCATGACTTAAACCGCCAAAATATATCACAGCATCCGCTTTTTTAGCCGCCGCTAAATATTCTTCTTCATCAGTGAATAAATTACCTGGGGCATTCCAACCTAATGTGAAACTTTCTTTCCCATCATACTGTATTTCAAAGGCATAGGCTTTATTCGCTTCAAGCTCAATATCTTGACTAACAACGCTCGCATCAGTCCCCGAATGGGTAATTACCAGCTTACCGTCAACTTTTAGCGCAAATTCGCCAATGGCAGCAACGTTTAACGTGTGTATTCCTGATTTTAGCGGCTTAATTTGCGCTTTCATGGTGATATGATCCGCACCGTTTGTATTGAGTAATTGGGCACTTTCGAAACGGTAGGCAGAGTCAACAATCCAAGATTCGTTAAGCAGTTGAGTTCTTTGAGAATCTTGATAATAGGAAATATTCCACGCTGGCGTACCTGTCCAATGGCGGCTTGCCACGTAATCACTCGCGATTGGCGCTAAAACACTGCTTCGAGCACGCATCAC
>DAINNQ010000222.1:1553-5018 GCA_036735825.1 Alteromonadaceae bacterium
TGTACCCATTTCTAAATCTAAGCCGTTAACAGCCGCATCATAGGTGTTAATATCGACATTCCAATCAGTGAGCAACACGCCTTGATATCCCCATTCTCCTTTGAGGATATCCATCACTAAGTGCTTACTTTGGTTGGCATTAGTTCCATAATATTCATTATATGAACCCATCATACCTAAGACATGAGCTTCTTTTACTGACGCTTCAAAAGCGGGCAGATAGACTTCACGTAAAGTACGTTCATCGGGTTTGGCATTAACGCCTGTACGATTTAATTCTTGTGTGTTCAGAGCATAATGTTTCACTGTGGCTGCAACATCATTGGCTTGAATGGCTTTAATTTGTGGCACAACTAACTTCGCCGCTAAAATTGGGTCTTCCCCCATGTATTCAAAGTTTCGACCGTATAAAGGTAAGCGCGCTAAATTAACTCCAGGCCCGAGAATAAAATCTTTTTTGCGCTCACGCGCTTCCGCACCTAATACTTGGCCGTGCAATGATGCAATAGCAGGATCCCAACTCGCGGCAACCGATGTTAAATGAGGTAAATAGGTGGCATGATCATCCGTCCAACCCGCTGATGCCCAATCATGACGATTAATTTGATGACGCACACCATGAGGGCCGTCTGAAAGCCACATTTCTGGAATGCCCACTCGTTCAATGGCATTGATATGAAACTTTCCGCTGGCATGTACCAGTGAAATTTTTTCTTCCAAAGTGAGTTTGGCTAACATTGCTTCAACGTCACTTTCAATATTAGCTTCAACACGTGCGGATCGACTGGTTTGCGTAGCAGGTTCAGCTGGTGCTGCCGTTTTTTCTTCAATCGCTGATTGTGAGCCATTGCAAGCAATGCCGCCCATCGCAAGTATTAAAAATACACTTTGTTTAACTGAAATTATCATGTCATCAATCCCACATGTTTATTGTGAACAACCACTTGGCTTTTATCTATTTTAGTTAGCTTTTTTGCCACCGAGAAATAGGGCAGAGCAAAACACCTTACAAAACAAAATGAAAGCGCTTTCATAAATAATATTTAAGCGTAATCAATATAACAAGGGATGGCAAGTAAATTCCTCAGGATGTAAATTTACAACAAAAAACAATTAATCATGCAGGAAAACTGCATTTAAACTTGTCCAACTCAAATTTATGTTGTAATAATACTACAATTGTTTTTCGGTGATTGTACGATCTAGTGATAAATTAAGTACAGACTAGCGATAAATTTAGTACAGAGTGCAAGTAATAAGGTGAAGATGATGAATGACAAAAACACAAAAAATGAAGAAGTAAGCAGCTTCCAGTTTACTGAATTTGATTATGACAATTCAGATTGGCCGCGTGATTTTGATATTCGCATTGAGGTTGCAGAACAGCGTGAAGTGTTAGAATTGGTCTAAATTTACTACTTTACTGTGACTTTACGGATTCATGCAAAGTCACAGTAAAATGTAAAATATGATCTAGAAAAATAACCCCTAGATAGTTATCTTTACAAGCCGATCACACTTTTAATAGCTCTTGTTTAAGGGCATTTTTATCAATCATGTTTTTATCGCTTTGTACTAAGGGGAGTGATTTTTTATAAATCACTCTACTGGGTAACATGTATGACGCTAAGTGCTTTTTAAGCTCAAACAAAATTTCTTTTTCAGAGATCTCACTTGTTGCTGAATACACCATGATGATTTCTTCTTCAATCAACTCGTTGCTCATGCCAAATACAGCACATTGGTCAATTAAGGGAATATTTTTCGCCACAACTGACTCTACTTCTAACGGTGAAACTCTAAAACCCCGTGTTTTTATCATGTCGTCATGGCGAGAAACAAAGTAAAAATAGCCTTCTTCGTCTTTGTAAACATAATCGCCAGTGGCAACAACAATCTCGTCAGTTAATTGCCCTTCAATATCAATAACATCTTTTAGAATTTGCACTGACTTAAAGCGCAGTTCATTTTGCTCAGGGGCATTCCAAAATCCTTTATAGATATATCCGCCACGATGGATCATCTCGCCAACTTCTCGCGGTGCACATTCTTTGCCTTGCTCATTTATCACGTACAATTCAACATCAGCAATCGGTTTGCCAATTGAATCAGGGCGAATTTGCACTTGCGCAGGATCTAAATACGTGGAACGAAATGCTTCGGTTAAACCGTGCATTGAATAGAAATCAGCATTTTGGAAGGTGTTCTTACAGTCATTGATCATTTTTTCCGTGACATTTCCACCTGAAGAGGTAATGGTTTTCACGTGTGAAAATAATTCCGCAGCAGGAATACGATGAACATCTTCATCAAACATTTGCGAAATATTAACTGGCATTACGGGCATTACCGTCACTTTGTCGTCAATTAAATGATTGAGAAAATCTTCCGGTAAAATAAACAGATGTAACGCTAACGTCGCTTTGTTATACAACGAACAGAAGATTTGATTCAGGCCATAATCCAAATTAAAAATCAGCACGCCAGAAATAACATCGTCTTCCTGTAATTTAAGATATTGCGACACAACACGGGCGGAGTCCGTTAAATTTCTATGAGAAATCACTATGCCTTTCGGTCGACCAGACATGCCGAATGAATAAGTGATCACCGCACTGCTATAACTATTGATATTGCACGTGTAAGGCTTGTTATAGTATTTAAAAATTTCTTCAAACGACGCCATATTTTTATCGGCGGTTTGATAAGAAATAATTTTGCCGGCAAAGTTAATTTCTGCAATATTTTCCAGCTGTTGCTGGTCGGTGATAATACACTGAATACCGCAATCTTCGATGATATATTCAACCTGCTCAGGTTTTAGCAATTTGGTTAATGGCACTAAAATATAATCGGTTGAAAGTATGGCTAAAATCGCAATCACTTGTTCGATACTTTTGCTCGAATAAATACCGATGCGGGCATCTTTAGGTAAATCTAATTCGGTTAAGTAAAAGGCAACTTGATTGACTTTAGTAAACAGCTCGGCGTAAGTTAAGCTTTTGTCTTTAAATACAATCGCCGTTTTATCACCATGGCTGGCAACCGCGCTTTCAAGGATGGTTCTGATACAGTTTATTGACATACTTCTGTTCCTTGTGCCCCTAATGTCCAAATATCATAATTGCTATCTAAAACGGTTTTCGGGTTATGTGCTGAATTAAGGATTTTTTTGTAAAAGAACGAAATAATATCGTCTATTTCTGCCACGGTTAACACTTTGGTGATACCACCAGTAAGCACAATAGAGTTCACCGACAATAATTTTAGATTCACATACGCTTTTTGATAATGTGAAATTTTACAAAGCACTAAAAATATTGCCAGTTGCATTAATATTTTGGTCGCTCTTTCGTTTTGCTGCTCAAATATATTTTCTGTTACTTTTAAATGCATTAATAACTCGTAAACAAATTCATTGTTTTTAGCCGCAAAAATTAACGATTGTTTTGATTTATACACACC
>DAINNQ010000223.1:0-5011 GCA_036735825.1 Alteromonadaceae bacterium
GCCAAATTGCGTCTAAAAGCACAGAAAATTGGCATTACGCGCATTGAAGCGAGTTCCGCTGGTGGCTCTATTGAATTCGGTCAAGACACAAAAGTTGACCCTATGTTTATCATTGCTTTAATTCAACAGCAGCCCAGCGTGTTTAAAATGGACGGAGCCAATAAACTCAAGTTTATTCGAGCAACAGAAGACGCTCAAGCTCGCTTTGTTTTAGTAACATCACTTATTAATGACTTAAGTAAAAAACTTCAATAACCATGAATTATTGAAAGTAATAAATTAACACCAATTTATTAACACATATTTGATAAAAAGGTATGATAGCTATATGCAATGAATAAAAATCTATCTGCTTTGACAGGAATTAAATGAATATCACAAAAAGTTTGGTTTTTCTTGCCAGTGTTATGTATGCAACTTGCACTATGGCTGCAAGTAAATACAGTGGCGATTGGTTTGAAATAGAAGTCATTTTATTAAGTCATTTAGATGATAAAGCAAAACTAAAAGAAGTATTTAGCGATAATATTCCTTTACCCAAATATGCTAAAACACTCGATTTATTAGCCACCTACTTACAGCCCAATATTTTATCTTTAAAACAACAGTTACCACTTTGTGATGCACCTCAATATCAGCCTTCGCTGCTCGTGCAAAGTAGCCAATTACCTGAATTACATTCCCTGCTTTCATTAGCAGAAATAAGCGCATTAGCAACGGATGAAAATGCCGAGAATGAAGGAAATGTAGGGAGAGAAGAAGACGCTCCGCTTACTGAAAACATGGAAGATGCTCAACAGGGTGTAAACACAGAGCATACTGAGCAAACTAGCCCAACTGAACAAGCTAACACTGGCGATGATTTTTTTGATCGCATGCAAACGATTCAAGAACAAACAATTCTAGAGCAAAAAGAGCAGGCTAATCAAAACTCAACAAATGCAGACGACTCTTCATTAACAGAAGTTTTAACAGCACAAGACGTCTTAGCACAGCCAGAAACCTCAACAGTTTTCGACAATACGGCTACCGACATTACAGAAATAGCTAATACCGAGGTGAATGCGCAAATTGAAGAAGATTTACCTTTGACTGAACAAGAAAAAGCACTAGTTCTTGAAGCTGAGCAGTTTTTTGCCAACCAACAATTTCACTATCAGCACCTTTACAATCACGATGAAAACACAAAAAATATCCGTGAATTTTGTCGAATTTCCCAACAACAGTTTGAACAGTTAGCACTTGATGATAAACGATATACTTATACAGGTTTTGGTATCGCAAATCTCGAAGGCGTCATTGATAACAGTGAAGATTTATTGAGTGAAAATGCTTATTTACTGAGTAAAGAGAGCCTGCAATTAGATGATATTGTTAAACAATTGCGTCGTAGTAAAAACTTTCGTCCAATGCTTCATGTTGCTTGGCGACAACAAGTGTTTGACGAACCCGATGCAACGCCATTGAAATTGTACGCTGGCGATAATTTACAATTTGATCACCTGAATAAATTAAGTCAATTTCAAGCAGAACAACTTGCCGAACAGCAACAAGAACAAGCTCTTACGCAAGCCTTAAGCCATGCAGCACATACCAATTCAGCTCAAGCCAATTCAGCAAATGAAGGCCAAACAGGACAACAGTTTCTGCAAATTCAAGCACAAAATAGCAACCTTGATGAAACACCTGTAGCCTTGACAGAAAATCAAATTATCGAACAAGCAAAACAAAAAAGAATTACCGATATTTTACAATCGATCTCACAAGTAAATACTGTCGATGATGTTCTCGCGTCTTTAAAAAATAAACCGCAAAATTCTCATGCTTATGAAAACGACAGTTCACCTTTAACACTGAGTACAGCGCCAGTACCGCCAATGCAACCTTGGTACATCGACGGATTACTGAATGTTTATTTACAAGGGGTTTACTTAAATATTGCTGCTGACTTTAATGTCATGAATTTAACCTTGGCGGAGCAAGCAACACTTGAGCTAAGACCAAATGCTGAAATTGCGCTTAAACCGATCAGATTTCAGCAAAGAAGACGAATGATCAGCCAAGAAGTGCATTATTTTGATCACCCATATTTAGGTATGATAGTGCAAATTCGACGTCATCAGCGTCCAGAAATTGAAGAGGAATCTGAGGCGGATCTTTTGAATGAACAAACACGCTAAGTCAGATTTTGCAGAAAATTAACTAAGCAATTAAATCACTAATTGATAAATAAATGAAATAAGAGAAATTCATGGATAAAGAGATTGAAATACAAGCCGCTGTTTTTCGTCGGTTATTACGTCATTTAGACAGTCGTAAAGATGTGCAAAATATTGAATTAATGAATCTAGCGGGCTTTTGTCGTAACTGTTTTTCTAAATGGACAGTAGCTGAAGCCGAAAAGCTTGGCGAGCATGTTTCAATTGATCAAGCCAGAGAGCAAGTTTATGGCATGCCCTATGATGAATGGAAAGAAAAATACCAATTGCCAGCAACCGAAGAGCAATTAGCTAAGTTTAATGAATTAAACAAGAAATAAATATTAAGAGACCGAATTAAATAAATAGCTCGCCTGTTCGGCATGCTAAATTTTTATTTGAATTGCTTTCGCTAATTGGCGACGATCTTTTTCAGCTCGAGATTCTAACCATCGACCTCTGTTTTCCATATACTCACGACGATCTCTTCCGGAGCGTCTTTCAACTTCATCCCAATTTGAGACTTGTTTAAAGTATACAGAGCTTGCTGATTGCGGTGAGTTTTCATTTGAATAAGCTTTTCTTGCCGAACGATATTGCTTGCCTTTTTGTTTACGATCCTTGGCAGTGTTTTCAGCTTTAACTTGATATGCAGGAGGTAATAATTCAGCTAAAAAATCCATAATCAACCTTGTTAATCGTCTCTAATTTGTTCTCTTATGAACAAAATATCGGCATGTATTAACAATCCTTTAATAAATTTTTGACAAATATTAATCGCTAGTCTACTCCACAGATTTATCTAGCATAAAGATCCGTTACAAAAAGTAGCTTATTTCCTCTTCGGATAAATATCGCCATGTCGCTAATGGCAAATCAGCTAACGCTAATGGACCAATTTTTTCACGGTGTAAACCAACAACCTTATTACCCACAGCGGCAAACATGCGTTTTACTTGATGATATTTACCTTCACTAATGGTCAGTAACACTTCCCTTTCATCTATTTTTTCGATTTTAGCAGGCTTAGTCAGTGACTTTTCACCTTGTAATTGCACTCCTTGAGAAAAATTTTCAGCTGTATCAGCCTTGAGTGAGTCACGTAACTGAACACGATACACTTTGTCGCAATCTTTTTTCGGAGAAATAATATTATGCGACCAACGACCATCGTCAGTGATTAAAACCAAGCCTGTTGTATCAGCGTCTAGCCGACCTGCAATATGCAAGTCAAAGGCTTTATCCACATCAATAAGATGAAACAATGAGGGATAAATTTCATCAACATTAGAGCAGATAAAATCTTTAGGTTTATGGAGCATAATATAGCGAGATTGACGAGCAACGAGCGACTGACCATCAATAGTTACATCGTTATTTTCATGCACTTGCACAGCACCGTTTTTAATGATCTCGCCATTAACACGAACCTCACCACGTTTTAGCAGCTTTTTGGCTTCTGTACGTGTCAATTCAGTACTTTTACAAATAAATTTATCGAGGCGCATGGTTAAACTGTTCTACTTATTTTACTTAAATCTAAATTGGCGCCATTATCCTAAAGTTATCGAATTTAGCAAGAGTCGTTTGAATAACTTTAATGTCAGTGTTAGTGTGAATGTTGGCTCAAAAGCCCTTACTTTTATGAACATACGCTTAATCAATTAACTTTTAATCAATTAACTTTTAATCAATAAGCGCTAATAGAGAGTTTTTTATATGGATTTATTTTCTGGTTTGCTCATGATCACTTCTATCCACTTACTCGCTGCCGCTTCGCCCGGTCCCGATTTTATTTTAGTGTCTCAGCAAACGTTATCACAGGGTAAAAAAGCCGGTTTATTATGTAGTTTAGGTATCGCCTTAGGGTTATCCATCCATATTATTTATTCAGCATTTGGCTTAGCGGCTGTTATTGCCAACTCTAGTTCTGCATTATGGGTGATAAAAATTCTCGGTGGCGGATATTTACTTTATTTAGGTTATCAAGGTATTACCAGTAAACCGAAAACCACAACGTCGATAGCCGCAACAGATCACCAAACTCACTCTTGGCTGAAAACGATCAGTTTAGGGTTTTTATGCAATGCTTTAAATCCAAAAGCACCTATCTATTTTGTTGCCTTATTCACCGTTGTTTTATCACCTGATATTCCACTTGAGCATCTGATCATATACGGCGTATGGATGATGTTGATCCAGTTTTTCTGGTTTGCTACGGTTGTGTTTCTTTTATCTCGCCCGCGCATAAATGCAAAATTTCAACAAATGGGCCATTGGTTAGATAAAATGATGGGCGGAGCCATGATCCTATTAAGCATCAAAATATTTACATCAAAATTAAACTAGCAAAAAGGTAAAAATAAAATGCATAAAAACTATCATTCCTTTAAAGAATTTTACCCATTTTATTTAAGCCAACATCAAAACCCAACGTGTCGGCGCTTACATTTTGTCGGCTCGTTGTTAGTGCTTGTTACCCTTTTCTCAGTAGTTATCACTCGCCAGTTTCACTATTTATTAGCTTTGCCACTGATAGGTTATGGCTTTGCGTGGCTCGGGCATTTTTTCTTCGAAAAAAACAAACCCGCAACGTTTATTTATCCGTTTTATAGTTTACTCGGTGATTGGGTGATGTTTAAAGACATGCTAATCGGCAAAATTAAATGGTAAATGCATTGCGTTTAATGCATCTTTTATTCAGCGTTAAGTTATTTAAGATCAGCATGATAAACGAATAAGCCACTATTTACATACATAGCTCATTTTCCTTCCGAATAAACACGGCTTATTTCCCCTGTTCTCGCCAAGTT